>CAYXIT010000076.1:11598-16797 GCA_964465275.1 uncultured Bacteroidales bacterium
GTCGTCCGCCACCTCCGCCCTGAATATCTTTTGCGAGTTCACGAACAATATTACCGGCATGCAGCTGTTTTTCCGTAACAAGATTATCTGATATGATAATGGTAATACCAGCTTTCCCATCAGCAAAGTGACCGATAGCCAGGAAAAGATTTTCCATCTCCTTTTTCATTTCAAAGGCCAGATCTTTGGCCATCTGCGCATCAACAGCCAGTTTTACAGAAATGAAATTGATATCGCCTACCTTTTGAACTTTCTGTTTTAATTCACCAATCATATTGCCGGCCTGGGCTTTTTGCAGCTGCTGGATTTGCTTGTTGAGTTTTTCATTCTCACTGTGCAATTGCTCTATTGCTTTTACAACATTTTTTGGATTTTTCAGCAAACCGCGCACTTGCTCAAGAGTTTGAATTTTTTCATTCACAAATTTTTCAGCTATTTCTCCTGTAACTGCTTCAATTCTTCTGATACCGGCAGCAATAGCTCCTTCTGATGCAATCTTAAAGAGTCCAATTTGTCCGGTAGCACTTACGTGTGTTCCCCCGCATAGTTCGGCCGAGTAGTCCTTATCAAAGGCAATAACCCGAACCTTATTTCCATATTTTTCGCCAAACAGAGCTATGGCTCCCATTTTTTGGGCTTCTTCCATATCCATTTCGCGATGCTCTTCACGCTGAATATTTTCGCGGATACGCTCGTTAACGAAATACTCAATTTTTTCAATCTCTTCAGGAGTAACTCTTGCAAAGTGCGAGAAGTCAAACCGGAGCCGTTTTTCATCAACCAGGGATCCTTTCTGCTGTACATGCGTGCCAAGTACTTTTCGCAATGCCGAATGCATAAGGTGCGTGGCACTGTGGTTGTTTTCTGTCAGCCGGCGTTTTTTTTCATCTACAGTAGCAATGAAAGTTTCAGGCCAGTGTTCAGGAATTTTATCCAGTATATGTATGGAGAGGTTATTTTCTTTGTGGGTATCCAGAACATGCAGTGTAATATTGCCTGATTTTAATGTACCACGATCACCAACCTGACCACCTGATTCAGCATAAAACGGAGTTTTATCCAAAACCAGTTGGTATAAAGTTTTGCCCCTGGAAGTTACTTTTCTGTATTTTACAGGTTTTACTTCTGCTTCAAGGCTTTCATATCCCAGGAAAATCGTTTCTTCTTCACTTGGATGCAGAATTACCCAGTCTTGTGTTTCAACAGTACCTGCAGCACGACTTCGTTCCTTTTGCTGTTTCATGCCTGCATCAAACCCTTTCATGTCTACCTCAAAACCTTTTTCACGGGCCATCAGTTGAGTAAGGTCGACAGGAAATCCATAAGTATCGAAAAGTTCAAATGCAAATTTCCCGTCAATTCTTTTGTTTGACGGGTTGTTTTGAATATAATTTTCAAATTTATTGATACCGGTAGCAAGGGTTTTAAGAAATGTGCTTTCTTCTTCGGCAATTACCCGCATGATAAGATCTTGCTGTGCAGGTAATTCAGGGAAGAACCCACCCATTTTTTTTACCATTTCAGGAACAAGGTTATGAATAAATGGTTCTTTGAAATCAAGGAAAGTGTAACCGTATCTTACTGCTCTTCTTAGTATCCTGCGTATTACGTATCCTGCTTTATTATTTGAAGGTAGCTCACCATCAGCAATGGCAAAGGAAACTGCACGCAAATGATCACTGATAACACGCATGGCAATATCGGTATCTTCGTTTTTACCGTAGGTTGTACCTGCCATTTCTGCCAGTTTCTGAATGTATGGCTGAAATACATCAGTGTTATAATTGGATTTTTTGCCTTGCAATACCATACAAAGGCGTTCGAATCCCATACCGGTATCTACATGTTTGGCTTTCAGAGGATGCAGAGAACCATCACTCAGACGGTTGAACTGAATAAAAACCAGATTCCATATTTCAATTACCAAAGGATGATCTTTGTTAACAAGTTCCTTTCCGGGTATTTTCTCTTTTTCAGATTTGCTGCGGATATCCACATGAATCTCGGAACATGGTCCGCATGGACCTGTATCTCCCATTTCCCAGAAATTATCTTTTTTTGAACCATAAAGGATACGATTTTCAGGAACAAATTCTTTCCAGTATTCTTTGGCTTCTTCATCTGCATCGAGATTATCATCATTGGCTCCTTCGAATACAGTTACGTACAGACTGTTTTTGTCAATTCCGTAAACAGCAGTAAGCAATTCCCAGGCCCATGAAATGGCTTCCTTTTTAAAATAATCTCCAAAACTCCAGTTTCCGAGCATTTCAAACATAGTGTGGTGGTATGTGTCATGACCCACCTCTTCAAGGTCGTTGTGTTTTCCGGAAACCCTCAGGCATTTTTGTGTGTTGGCAACTCTTTCATTCGTGGCGGGTGAATTACCAAGGAAAATATCCTTGAACTGATTCATGCCGGCATTTGTAAACATAAGGGTTGGGTCGTTTTTAACGACCATTGGGGCAGATTTTTCTATAAAATGGTTTTTGTTTTCAAAAAAATCAAAAAAAGCTTGCCTGATTTGATTGGAATTCATTTAGAATAGCTTGTTATTTAAGAGTTTTAATATTTTTTTTCGTAAAAACACTGACAAAATTAAATTAATTTTACTTAGTTTTGTAACTATTTCCAAACACTCTCGTAAATATAAGAGAGCTAATGCTTTAGGGGAATTATTTCAACACGGGCATTAAAAAATGGACGAGTAAAACAGATTATGACAAAAATCAAATACCAATTTAATACAAAATCTCTCGCTGTAGAAGCCGTAAAAGAAGGGTTCTGGGATAAAGCCAAAAGATTTTTAAGAGTGGTGCTTGCTGGTATGGTATTCTCTGTAATTGTGTTGATTATAGGGTATACCTTTTTTGATTCCCCAAAAGAAAGAATTCTTTTAAGAGAAATTGAACAATATAAGGTACAATTCCAGTTGATAAATGATGATCTTGATATGCTATTCAGGGTGGTCGAAGACATGGCACACCGCGACGACCAGATTTATCGTGTAATCTTTGAAGCAGAGCCGATTCCACGCACCGTAAGAGATGCCGCTTATGGTGGAGCCGATCGTTACGAAGAATTTGAAGGTTTTGATAACAGTAGTATTATTACTTCAACAACTGAACGTATAGATCAATTAGAAACCAAGCTTTATGTGCAGTCTCTTTCATATGATGAAGTTTTTGAAATGGCCAAGAATAAAGCTGATATGCTTGCATCAATTCCTGCCATTGTCCCCATAGAAAAAGGTACTCAACGGCTGGTTTCTGGTTTTGGCCCAAGGATTCACCCCATTTACAAAACCCTTCGTCCGCATACCGGAGTGGATTTTACAGCTCCCACAGGAACACCCATTTATTCTCCCGGAAATGGTATTGTGAAAACCGTTGAAAGAAACCGACACGGATATGGTTTAATGGTAGTAATTGATCATGGTTATGGCTATGAAACACTATATGCCCATTTGAATCAATTCAATGTGAGAAAGGGACAGGAAGTTAAGAGGGGCGAGATAATCGGTTTTGTGGGAAACACCGGTGTTTCAACTGCGCCGCACCTGCATTACGAGGTAATAAGACAAGGAAAAAAAGTAAATCCTGTAAATTATTTTTTCAATGATCTTACACCTGAAGAGTTTGAGTATATCATTGAAGTGGCTTCAAGAGTTAACCAATCACTTTCGTAATTTTTTAGTTAATGAGTTATTAAGTTAATGTGTTAATAAGGTTATTGGTTTATATAAACTACTCATTACAGATCTCTCATCACCCATTACCCATTACCTTCTTTTTATTATTCCATCATCTGTTATCATAAGTTCTGAGGTGGGAAAATCTTCCTATATGAGTCTTTGCAAAGATATTACGGCAAGTTTCCGGTTATCAATAACAGGCTCTCCTCTTCCTGTTTGTCTGATTGGAGTAACCTCTGCTTTTAAAAATTTACCGTCAGATGAAGTGTATACTTTTATTAAGGGAGCTATACCATTTTCACCGCGGAGATTAAACCTGGCATACGTGCAAAAGTTACCAAGGCTGTAAGCAATGAAACGATCCTTGTATAAGTCAACAGAACGTGTTACGTGCGGGCCGTGACCAAATACAATGTCAGCACCGGCATCAATAACACTGTATGCAAAATGACATACATTTCCCCTGTTTTCTCCGTAATAATACTCTGTTTCGCATGTAACATTCTGATGATCGGCTCCTTCAGCTCCTCCATGGAAAGAAACGATAACAATATCAGCTTCCGATTTTAATTCACTTACAATCCGTTGTGCATTTGCAATATCATGAATACTAACGGTTCCCACATTGGGTGAAAAGGCAGCCATCCCGAATGTAATACCATTTCTCTCAATAATGGTTTTGGGATGCTCAAGCGTACCGGCAAAAGCAATTCCTGCTTCATATAAAGTTCTGGTGGTTGCAATACGGCCATCAATGCCGAAATCTCCTGTGTGATTATTTGCAAGACTTACCATATCGAAACCCGCATCAACAAGGTTAAATACATAATGTCCGGGTGAGCGAAAAGCATAGCAAAGATCAGGGTTTCTGCATCTTTTAACAGTTCCTTCACCATCTAATAACACCCCTTCCAGGTTTCCAAATGTTACTGTAGCATTTTGCAAAATAGCATGCAAGGGCTGAAGAAGAAATTTTCCATCATGGGGTGGCAGGTAAGTTTCATCAGGATAATTGGTACCCATCATAATATCTCCTACACCTATAATACTTATAAACTTTCGGTCAGGGTCAATCTCAGGCACAGGCAGCAATCCCGGTAAGGAAGGCGTTTTTATTTCAATGGGAGGTGGGTTTACAGACATCTTCTCACCCTGATGTTTGTTTATACCCCTGGATTGCCCCGATGAAAATTTTGTGAAACATAAAATGATGATAATAAAAACCAAAGATGATTTAAGAGAAGAAATGTTCATGAGAAATTACGGTTAACTGAGGGTGTTTAATCTGTCTTATTTTTTTAATACTATTTTGGAAACCTTTTGGTTAATCAATTTTTAATTGAAGCCTCAAAAATAATGGATTTGTTTCAAACCGGTTTATTGTTGCGAAAATTATAAATCCGCCGCTGAGCGGAAATTAGCTTTGCTGAGCTCTCATTGATCGCTTGCAATTTCGCTTAATTTCCCAACAATATTTCAGAATTTCCCTATATTTACCCATCCAA
>CAYXIT010000077.1:0-5125 GCA_964465275.1 uncultured Bacteroidales bacterium
ATCACTAATCACTAATCACTAATCACTAATCACTAATCACTAATCACTAATCACTTCAATTTCAAACATCCATTTTTTATAACTTTGCAACCCAATAACTCAACAACCCAATGTCCGACAGAAGAGAAAACATAGAACATCCCGGAATCATTGACCGCATTGAAGGTAAAAGGGTATGGGTATGCATACAGCCCCAGTCGGCCTGTGGCAACTGCCATTCCAAATCGTATTGTGGTATGGCCGAAGTAGCAGAAAAAATTGTTGAAGTGCAACCACCCGATAATGAAGAAATATATCAACCCGGACAACATGTTGTTATCTCATTGAAAAAATCGCTGGGATACAGGGCCCTTTTTCTGGGTTATTTGTTTCCCTTCCTTATTTTAATGCTATCATTGATCGTACTTATTTCAGTTACAGGAAACGAAGCACTGGCGGCAATTACATCCATTCTTTTAATGGTTCCGTATTACCTTGTGCTTTTTTTAAACAGGGAAAAAATAAAATCATCCTTCCGCTTTTATATCAAATATTGAAACAAAGTAGTTCTTCATTGATTGTCCATCCTTACTTTTCCCAATCATGTAAACATCCTAATTGTTAATTAATTAACAATCGGTAAATTTAGACGAATTCTAAATTGCAATGCAACAAATTGTGCTCCAAAGGATTCCGCAATAGTTTGTACTGTTAAAGCTTAAAAATCAAGACAAAACATACCTGAATGTAGCTTAAATTTAGGTGTTACATACTGTTTGATTTAATTATGTTTTCTATTTTTGCCCGGATAACAACTCTGGAATCAAAAAACACATATTTTTTTCATTCACTAACAAAACAAAAACAGGTGAACGAAATTACACTTATCTCCGTCATTTCACTGGGCTCATTAGGCACCATTGCCGCAATAGTATTATATATGGTGGCCCAGAAGTTCAAAGTAACAGAAGACCCCCGCATTGACCTTGTTGAAGAAAAACTACCTGGTGCCAACTGTGGTGGTTGTGGTTATGCAGGTTGTCGTGCCCTGGCAGAAGAAATTGTAAGGAAGGAAAGTCTCGAAGGGATTAGTTGCCCCCCTGGCGGCAACGAGGTGATAGCCGAAATTGCTTCGGCACTCGGACTTGAAACTACGGAACAGGATCCTACCATTGCTGTGGTAAGATGTTCGGGAAGCAAAGAAAACGCACCACCGAAAGTTAAATATGAAGGCGATATGACCTGCGCCTTTGCACATAGTCTTTTTTCGGGCGAAGGGGGCTGCCCCACCGGATGCCTGGGCTATGGCGATTGCGTTGCCTCATGCGACTTTGATGCCATGTATATGAATGACGAAACCGACCTACCCATTGTTAAAGACAACTGTGTTTCCTGCGGTGCATGCGTGAAAGCTTGTCCAAGAAATATTATAGAAATCAGAAAAAGGGGTAAGAAGGACAGAAGGATCTTTGTATCATGTATCAATGTTGAAAAAGGCGGCGTAGCCCGTAAAAACTGTCAGGTGGCTTGCATTGGTTGTGGAAAATGTGTTAAAGAATGTAAGTTCGATGCCATTATATTTGAAAATAATCTGGCTTATATCGATTTCAACAAATGTACACTCTGCCGGAAATGTCCGCCGGTTTGCCCCACAGGTGCTATCCATGAACTGAACTTCCCGCCAAAGAAACCCAGGCCGGAAAACAAAACTGAGCCAGCAAAGGCAGAATAATCTTTTTTGATTTTTAAAAATATATTGTGAGTCAAAAAAAGGAGACCAAAATTGAAAACATTTAAATCAGGAGGTGTTCATCCACCCGAAAATAAAATCTCGCAAAGTGCAGCCATTGAAGTGTTGCCTGTACCGGAAACTGTCACGATCCCAATTTCCCAACATCTTGGAGTACCTGCAAACCCGGTAGTCAAGAAAGGTGATTCTGTTAAAGCAGGACAACTAATTGCCAAGGGAGAAGCATTCATCTCGGCAAACGTGCATGCATCGGTCAGCGGCACTGTGCAAAAAATTGATGAAGTAACCGATTCAAGCGGTTACAGAAAAAAAGCTATAGTAATCAAAGTAGAAGGTGATGAATGGGATGAGGGGATCGACCTGAGCAAAGACCTTGTAAAAGACATCACACTCAGCCCCAAAGAAATAGTTACCCGCATAAATGAAAAGGGTATTGTGGGCATGGGTGGAGCCACGTTTCCATCGCATGTAAAAATGATGGTACCTGAAGGGAAAAAAGCCGAATATCTTCTCATTAATGGTGTGGAATGTGAACCCTACCTTACTTCTGATCACCGCATTATGCTCGAAAAAGCAGAAGAAATGCTGGTAGGTATACAAATACAAATGCGGGCACTGGGCGTTGATAAAGCCATCATTGGTATTGAAAACAATAAGCCCGATGCAATTGAGCATATCAGAAGTCTGCTCCCCGATTACTCCGGCATCAGTGTGGAACCGCTAAAGGTGAAATACCCACAGGGAGGTGAAAAGCAGCTGATCAAGGCTTTATTAAACCGTGAGGTTCCTTCAGGTAAACTTCCTATAGAAGTGGGATGCGTGGTACATAATGTAGGAACTTCATTTGCTGTTTATGAAGCAGTTCAAAAAAACAAACCCCTGGTAGAAAGGGTAGTTACCCTTACAGGTAAGGGAATTAAATCACCATCCAATTTCCTCGTTCGTATCGGCACTCCTGTCTCTGCACTTATTGAAGCAGCTGGCGGCATGCCCGGAGATACAGGAAAAGTAGTTAATGGCGGACCTATGATGGGTAAAGCCCTTACTGATATCAATGCACCTGTAACCAAAGGAACTAGCGGCATCATTCTTTTCCCTGAACAGGAAGCTCACCGCAGACCTGTTCATAACTGTATTCGTTGCGGACGGTGTGCAGGAATATGCCCTATGGGTCTTGAACCTTACCTGCTGGCGGTTCTGGCAGGTAATAAAAAGTTCGAAGATTGCGAAGAAGAAAAAATTATGGACTGCATGGAATGCGGATCCTGCCATTACATTTGTCCTTCAGGCCGCCCCCTGCTCGACCAGATCAGGATAGGAAAAAGTGAAGTGGGCAAAATTATGCGTGCCCGTCATAAATAATTGAATTTTATTTTGGAAAATTTTCATCAAACAGATTTGCTAAAGAACAAACAAATATGAATCTATTAACCGTTTCGGGCTCACCCCATGTTTACACAGAAGAATCTGTGAGCAAGATCATGTATGGTGTAGTACTGTCGCTCATACCGGCTGCGCTGGTATCCTTCTACTTCTTCGGGCTGGCAGCAATCATGGTTACGATTACAGCCGTGGCATCTTGCATGTTTTTTGAATACATTATTCAAAGATACCTGATCAAAGGACCGGTTACAATCTTCGACGGATCGGCTGTTATTACCGGGGTGTTACTGGCATTTATTGTTCCTGCAAGCCTCCCGCTTTGGATGGTGGTTATCGGCTCGCTGGTTTCTATCGGTATGGCCAAGATGACTTTCGGCGGTTTGGGTAAAAACGTTTTTAACCCTGCACTGGTGGGAAGGGTATTTCTGATGATCTCTTTCCCGGTGGAAATGAACATGTACCCCAGACCTACTTCGTTCAGCACCCGGCTTACCGATATTGTAACAGGACCTACTCCGCTGGCAATGGTGAAAGAAGGTGTTGCGCAAGGTGAGAAGGTTTCTGATATTTTACCTGAAATACCCGAATATGCCAACCTGTTGTTGGGCAATATGGGTGGTTCGGTTGGTGAAATTTCAGCCATCGCCATCATTCTGGGCGGTATTTATATGCTGATCAGGAAGTACATCACCTGGGAAATCCCTACAGCCTATATCGGTTCTGTGTTTGTTCTTGCCGGCATACTCTGGATGATTGATCCGACCTATTACGTTGACCCGTTCTTCCATCTCATCACGGGAGGTTTGATGCTTGGGGCCATTTATATGGCCACTGATATGGTAACAAGCCCCATGAGCCGCTGGGGAATGATCGTGTATGGCATCGGGTGCGGTTTTTTAACTATTGTCATCCGGGTCTTTGGGGCCTACCCCGAAGGTGTGGCATTTGCCATATTAATAATGAATGGATTTGTACCCTTAATCAACCGTGGTTTTAAACCCAAGCGTTTTGGAGAGGAGGTAAAAAATGGCTAAAAAAGAATCTACATTTTTAAATATGTTACTTACCCTGCTCCTGGTAACAGGTATAGCATCATTTACCCTGGCTACCATATATAACCTTACTGCCGAACCCATTGCCCAGGCGCGTGAGGCCAAAAGGCAGTCAGCAATCAGCCAGGTAGTGCCTGAATTCGACCGCCTGGAAAGTAAGAATTTTCTTCCTCCCGATGGGGGCGACTCACTGGAATTTAATTTTGCCTACAAAGACAATGAACTGGTAGGGGTTGCAGTGAATACCTGGACTAACAAAGGTTATTCAGGCAGGATATCGGCCATGGTAGGATTTAATCCCGACGGAACCATCATCGATGTGGTGCACCTTGAACATAAAGAAACTCCCGGTCTAGGTGATAAAATTGATAAAAGTAAGAGCGAATGGAGCGATCAGTTTCAAGGTATTGACCCGCAAACAACCACGTTGAAAGTAACAAAAGATAATGGCGATATTGATGCTATTACTGCTGCAACCATTACATCGCGGGCATATTGCGATGCCATACAGCGCGCTTATGATACTTTTACCGATCAAGAATTATCTCAAACCAAATTAGAGGGAGGTCCGGAATTATGAAGCAATGGAAAAATTTTACCAAAGGATTTATAAAAGACAACCCTGTTTTTATTCTTTTGCTGGGTTTATGTCCTGCACTGGGCGTTACAACATCAGCATTTAATGGACTTGGAATGGGTTTGGCAACCACGTTTGTACTTTTGGGTTCAAACATTGTGGTTTCTATCATAAAAAATGTAATCCCCAACAAAGTCAGGATCCCCAGTTTTATCGTAATCATCGCTTCCTTTGTTACCATCGTGCAGCTTACCATGGAAGCCTACATGCCAGAACTTTTTGATGCACTGGGACTTTTTATTCCGTTGATTGTTGTAAACTGCCTGGTTATGGGTCGTGCTGAAGCATTTGCCAGCAAAAATAATACGTGGAGTGCTATTGTAG
>CAYXIT010000077.1:5135-16747 GCA_964465275.1 uncultured Bacteroidales bacterium
CACGATATCCATACGGCTTATGTGTCGCACATTTCGCACATCAGTTCCTTTGCCCTGGCGCTTACCGTACTGGGAGGTTTACGTGAGATACTCGGTGCATATTCTATTTTCGGAGTGCAGCTTATTCCCGGAACTACCGATGGCATGCTTGTATTTGTGCTTGCACCCGGAGCATTTATCGGAATGGGTTACCTGATCATTCTGTTTAATTATCTAAAGAAAAAAACAGCTTAAAAAATATAACCATGGAATATTTTGCAATAGTTATCGGAGCTATTTTTGTTAATAACATTGTATTGGCCCAGTTCCTGGGAATTTGTCCTTACATGGGTGTTTCCGCCAAGGTATCCACTTCGGTAGGTATGTCAGGTGCAGTTTTATTTGTAATGACCCTTGCCACCATTGTCACTTTTCTTATATACAACTATGTGCTTGTGCCATTTAATGTCACCTATCTGCAAACGATTTCCTATATCCTGGTTATGCCATCATGGGTGTGGCACTTCTAACTGTTCAGAATGATTTTAACCTTTTACAGGGTGTCGTATTTGCTATTTCACATGCCGCAGGTTTTGCACTTGCAATTATTCTGTTTGCGGGCATCAGAGAGCATCTTGAACTGATGGATCTTCCCAAAGCCATGCGCGGAGCACCCGCAGCCCTTATCGTAGCCGGTATTCTCGCACTTGCATTTATGGGTTTTGCGGGATTGGTATAAGGCTTCAGCCCGATTCAACAAAAAGTGGCAGGGTTAACTGATTTACTTTGTAGAGATATTCCTGGCGATAAGCTTAAGAACTTCATCATTCAATTGTCTGGTTTCTTCAATAATTGGTTCAACAGTTTCCTGATCAAAATCCTTAAAGTCGGTATAATCTGTTTCCTGTCTCCAGCGAAAAAGATTTGAATACAGTTTTCCTGATTTCTTATCTATTTTACCTGTTTTTATAAAGTTCAGGAAGAATTTAGTTCGGACACCATTATGTGTTTCCGTTGTAATACCAACCGAAAAAAGAAGTGCACTTATCAGATAATAAGACGAGTAGTATAATCGATTAACCGCTGAATTCCATCTTTGACCAGATGCAAGAAATTCAGCATCACTGAAAATTTCTTTAGATTTTGAAATTCGGTAATTAATATAATCTTCACGTGTTCCTTCCATCACAAGGGTATTCCATCTTTAAGGATATTTTGGTAAAACGGAGTAATTGAATATCTTGACTCCCAATCTTTTTTCGCGAAAACATAGGTAGTTATTGGTTGACCAATCTGTAATTCAAGGTCAAACAAAGTATCCTGATATTCCCGTTCTGTTTTTCTGTCAACTTCAGATTGATTCAGTAATATCAATACATCCCAGTCAGAATCATCTTTAGCATCACCTCTGGCATGTGATCCAAACAAAATAACCTTTGCATCAGGATTCTTTTTATGAATCGTCTTTTTGATAAGTTGGCTTGTCTTGTGTTCCTGATTCTGTATTTTCATACGATCCGTTTTTTATCATAGTTCAAATTTACAAATGTTTATAAGAATCTCATAATTTAATAAGTTGCAGGACTTTTTGGAGTATCATCATCTATAATATATTTCACAGCATTTTTTACAACACATCATCATTTTAACAACCATCTTCATTATTTTTGTACTTTCGCAAAAAAAGGAATACCATGCCACTTGATACCATCATTGAACTTCAAAAGATATCTGTTTTCCAGAAAAATCAACTGATCCTTTCCGATGTTAGTATGAGCATCGAGAGAGGAGAGTTTTGTTATTTGATCGGCCGCACGGGTAGTGGAAAAAGTTCGCTGATGAAGGTATTGTATGCCGACCTCCAACTGGTTGAAGGCAAAGCAAGGGTGGCGGGCTTTGATCTTCATGAACTGCGCGATAAACAGATTCCCTTCCTGAGAAGAAAGATTGGTATTGTTTTCCAGGATTTCCAGCTTTTGAATGACCGCAGCGTAAGAAACAATCTCTTATTTGTAATGAAGGCCACCGGCTGGCGCGACAAAATCGCCATGGAAGAACGACTGGAAGACGTTTTGGAAAAAGTAGGACTGCAAACCAAAGGATTTAAAATGCCACACCAGCTCTCGGGCGGCGAACAACAACGGGTTGTTATTGCCCGGGCACTGATCAACGACCCCGATATTATTCTGGCCGATGAGCCTACCGGTAACCTTGACCCCGAAACCAGCCTGGGAATTATGGAACTAATGCTGGATATCAGCCGCACCGGCAGGGCAATACTCATGGCAACCCACGATTATACCCTTTTTGAACAGTTTCCAGGAAGAATTTTCAGATGCGATAGTGGAAAGGTGGTGGACCTGAACCCCGATTACTACCAGAATGTGAATGAAGAAGAGAAAGGTGGCTAAAACTTTATTTATTGTTGCGCTACAAAAACTTCTTGTAACCTTCTTCCAGAATTTTTTCTTCGTTTTCCCAGCATAGATGCTCAGAAGCTTTCAAAGCATTTTCTTTCCATGATTTGTACCTGTTTTTATCGCTGAAAACAAATTGTATTGTTTCAGCAATATGGGCCGGATCATGATTTTTTATGCATACTCCCAAATCGTACCCTTCTACAACTCTTTTTACTTCAACAAGAGAAGAAGCCATTACAGGTATTCCGGCACCAATATAATCAAAAAGCTTATTGGGCAGACTGTATTGATAATTGGGACTAACAGGCTTATCGATGGAAACACCCAGATCGGCCAGGGCAGTGCATTCCATCAATTTCCCGTAAGGCATTCGTGGAATAAACTTTACCACACTGTTGAGATTCATATCACTGGACAGTTGCTGAATCTTGTTCCACACATCACCGCTTCCAATGAAATATAACAAGACATCTTTAAGACCATACTGTGGGTGCATAGCCTGAATAAGTTCCTCTGCCCCCCGATCAATATTGATAGCACCTCCCTGCATGAGCACAATCTTTTTATCTGACGGCCAGCCAACATCTCCCCGGGAAAGATTTTCACTCTCTGTAAATTTTTTAGGAATATTTCGTACTACCCTGATCTTAACCCCGTATTCTTCCTCATAAAGATCAGCGATGGATTGGTTAACGGTGAAAACATGTTTCAGTCGCGGAAAGATCCATTTCTCAATTTGTTTCCATGTTTTTCTAACAAAAGGCCGGTGCATCAGCTCGGTAGAACCTGTAAAATACTCATGGGTGTCATATACAAGGGGAATTTTTTTTATTCGCGAAACCAGGAAGTTAGGTAGCAAGGTATCCAGATCATTGGAAACCAGCAGGTCGTTTTTCTGAAACAGCAGATAGAAAAAAAGCCTCAGATTATATTCAGCATAAAAAAGAAACCCTTTGTGGAAAAGCATTCTGAACCTGAAGCCCTCAATGTTATCATGTCTGAAAGCAGGACTATCAGTCTTTTTTCTTCCAACCAGGAGCACATTGAACCCCTTGCGATGAAGGAAATCACTTACCTTTAAAACCCTCTGATCTGTAACAAGATCATTGGTTACCGATAAACATACCTTTTTCAATCTATTCTGATCTTTTTTATTCCTGTTTCTTTAAAACCAAAATCTCACTCGCTGCAATTGATTATCTGCCACTCTGAATCCAAAAAGCCTAAACCACGGCTTCCTTATCCTTCATTGCTTCTTCCTTTGATCCATAACGGGATATTCTGATGTTCAGGTATGCGAATATAATAGTCATAAAAGGACTTATGATATTAAAGAAGCAATAGGGAAGAAATGTCAGTGTGGGTACACCCAATACAGTTGCTTGTGTTGCTCCGCAAGTATTCCAGGGCACAAGTACTGAGGTAACTGTACCACTGTCTTCCAGTGTACGGCTAAGGTTCTGTGGTTTTAATCCTCTTTCACGGTAGGTTTCGGCAAACATTCGCCCGGGCACCACTATACTAAGGTATTGATCGCTGGCCGTTATATTAAAAAATATGCAGGTACCGGCCGTTGAGGCTACCAGAGATCCGGTATTATGCGCCAGTTTAATAACAGCTTCGGTAATTCGATGAAGCAACCCGCTCGACTCCATGATACCTCCAAAGATCATGGCTGAAATAATCAGCCAGACTGTATTTAGCATACCACTCATACCACCTGTTGAAAGCAGGCTATTCACCATTTCATTTTCAGTAACTACAGTAATATTGGTATACATTGACTTCATAATGGCAATGTAGGCAGCCACGTGAAACCTGTCATCTATCTGACTGACCTGCTCAATAATCTGCGGTTGAAATATCAAAGCACACACAGCGCCAGCAAGGGTGCCGATAAACAAGGCAGGTAAAGCCGGTACTTTTCGGATGATAAGAAAAATAACCAGGGCAGGCACAAGAAATAAAACAGGTGTAATATAAAATGTATTATCAATTGCATTTAATACAGGATTGATATCGCTGTATTCCGATCCACTGTAGGTAATTAATCCAATGATCAGAAAAATGATCAGAGTAATAGATATGGAAGGAATGGTCGTCCATGCCATGTAGCGGATATGAGTAAAAAGGTCGGTACCGGCCATGGCAGGTGCAAGATTTGTTGTATCACTCAAGGGCGACATCTTATCACCAAAGTAAGCACCCGAAATAATGGCACCGCCAATAACACCATCAGGCATTCCCAGCGCACGTCCTATCCCCAGCAGGGCTACTCCCAGAGTAGCTACGGTTGACCATGAGCTTCCGGTGGCCAGGGAAACAATTGCACTTACTACACAGGCAGCGACCAGAAATATGGTAGGATTAAGAATTTGTAATCCGTAGTAAATCATTGCAGGTACAATCCCCCCAAGCAACCAGGTACCGGCCAGAGAACCAATCAGAAGCAGGATAAGAATAGCCGTCATAGCCGAACCAATGCTTTTAACAATTCCCGCCCGCAAATCGAGCCACTTGTGTCCCAGGCTCATGGCAACTATGGCAGCAACTGAAGCAGAAAGGATCAGCACGATCTGGTTTGAACCAAATAAAGAATCATCTCCAAAAATAGTTACATTAATAGAAATCAGTCCTGTTAAAAAGATCACCGGGATCAAGGCCTGAAACAAAGTAGGTCGCCTGGTCTTTTTTGTCATATAAATGGGGAGTTAGCCGCTGTCGTTTTACTGTATTCTCAAAAGAAGGCGTAAAGTAAAGCCATTTTTTTCAATTCACAAAAAAAGATTTCAGGCAACCGGCGTGAAGCATTTTTATTTACTTTTGCGCCATGATTATTATTGATGATACGCTTATCTCCGATGAGTTATATAGCGAGTTTTTCGTCTGCGACCTGCCCGCCTGTCATGGAGGTTGTTGTGTTCATGGCGATGCAGGTGCACCCCTCGAAAAAGAAGAAACTAAAATCCTTGATGATATATTTACCCATGTAAAACCGTATATGCGCGCTGAAGGTATTCAAACCATTGCAAAAACAGGTAAATACGTTGTTGATATCGATGGTGAATATACTACTCCGCTTGTAAACAAACAGGAATGTGCCTACGTTTTTTTTGATGACAACAAAATTGCTAAATGCGCCATTGAAAAGGCGTGGGAGCAGAACGAAATCGATTTCCGGAAACCGGTTTCCTGTCATTTATATCCGATAAGAATTACCAGGCATTCCAACTACGAAGCAGTAAACTACCACCGCTGGCCTATTTGCGATCCTGCCCGTATATTTGGCAAAAAACTGAATGTAAGAGTTTACGAATTCCTGAAAGACTCACTGATCCGCAAATACGGAGAAGACTGGTATACGCAACTGGATGAATATGTTAAGATGACGTTGGAGAAAGAATAAGATGTCAAATGCAGGATGCTTGATTTCATTTTTTCCCAATAACCTCAATAGCATTCTTAATCCTGGCAATAACTTCTTCCTTTCCAAGCAGAACCATAATTTCCTTCAGATCGGGGCCCATGCCCGCTCCTACTAGTGAAAGCCTGAGGGCGATCATCAGTTTTCCGGCTCCCACTTCATGCTCTTCCATATAATCGTGCAGGGCTTTATCAATCGATTCTATAGTAAATGGTTCAAGATTTTTTAAAACATCTGTTACCTTTAACAATATATCGGGAGTATCCTCTTTCCATTTTTTTTGAACCAATTTTTCATCATATTCGCGGGGTGTCTTAAAAAAGAAAACTGTTTGATCCCACATCTCATGCACAAAACTCACACGATCCTTAACCAGGGAGACAATCTTTGTTACTTTTTCCAACGGTTCATGAATACCCCTGTCTTTCAGTATCAAATCAAACAAACCAGCTACTTCCTTATCATCTCTTTTAAGGAGATATTGATGATTAAACCATCTGGCTTTGGCCGGATCAAACTTTGAGCCCGATTTTCCTACTCTTTCAAGAGAAAATACTTCAACAAGCTCATCCATACTGAATATTTCCTGATCAGTACCAGGGTTCCATCCCAGGAAAGCAAGCATATTCACAAAAGCATCTGCAAAATAGCCGGATTCGCGATAACCGGATGAAATTTCACCACTTTTGGGGTCATTCCACATCAAAGGGAAAACCGGAAATCCCAAACGGTCGCCATCACGTTTACTGAGTTTACCATTTCCGTCGGGCTTAAGTAACAAGGGTAAATGTGCAAATTGCGGCATACTCTTTTCCCAGCCAAGGCTTCTGTATAGTAATACGTGCAAAGGCAGTGAAGGAAGCCACTCCTCCCCTCTTATCACGTGAGATATTTCCATAAGATAATCATCCACTACATTGGCCAAATGATAAGTAGGCATGCCATCACTTTTAAAAAGCACTTTATCATCCAGTAGCGAAGTATTTACTTTTACACTTCCGCGGATCTGATCCTGCATAATAACCTCTTCATTCGCAGGCATTTTAAACCGAACCACGTAGGGTGCACCCGATTCTAGCATGGCAACGGTTTCAACTTTGTTCAAAGTGAGAGAATTCTTCATACTGCCGCGTGTGGTTGCATCATACTGGGCATTACCTTTCTCTGCTTCAATGCGTTTGCGCATTTCTTCCAGCTCCTCAGCGGTATCAAAAGCATAATAGGCATGTCCGTTTTCAATCAGCTGTATCGCATACCGGCGATAAAGTTCTTTGCGTTCAGATTGGCGGTAAGGAGCATGCGGTCCATCTTTTCCCGGTCCTTCATCCCACTGAATTCCACACCAGCGAAGCGATTCCATGATATACTCCTCGGCACCCTGCACAAAACGATTCTGATCAGTATCTTCTATTCGCAGCAGGAAATCACCTTCATGCTTTCTGGCAAATAAATAATTGTACAATGCGGTGCGAACCCCTCCGATATGCAAAGGGCCTGTTGGACTGGGGGCAAATCTTACCCGAACTTTCTTATCTGTCATATTTACTGTATCTGAAAAGTAGATAAAAATTTTATTCAAATGAGTGAAAACCTATATCTGAAGAATAAAATATTGGGCAAAGATAAAGGTTTCCTGAAGTTGGAAATACTATATAAAAATTAATTTAACCAAATCGTCTTAAGCTTTTTAGTAAATTTGGCAATGAATTAATTTCATATATTGGTATTTTAAAAACAATTTAAACATCAAAAGCAATAAAATGGGAAAACATTTACTTCCAATCATAATAATAATGATTCTGATTGTTCCATTGCAAGCACAATGGAGCGAAGATGCTATGGAAAACCTACAGATCTCAGATTTGACAGGAGAACAGGTTATTTCCAAAACAGCCCTGTGCCCCAATGGGGATTATTACATCGGGTATTTTTCATCTGAAGGTGGAAATTATAATGTAAGATTGCAGAGGCTTGATAACCAGGGAAACAAGCTTTGGGAAGAAAACGGAATACTGGTAAGTGATCATCCTTCAATGACATGGCTCACTGACTGGGACATGACCGCCGATCATGATAATCATGCTATACTTACCTGGCAAGACATTCGCTCAGATGGTAACAATAACACTGTAGCTTATCGCATTGCACCCGACGGAACTTTTGTTTGGGGGGAAGATGGTATTATGCTATCCAATAGCACGGCTTTTGATGCGGCGCCAAAAGTTACCGTAACGGATGCCAACAATGCAGTGTTTGCCTGGCAGGCTGAAAATGTTATCATAATGCAGAAGATAAGCCCCGACGGCACCAAGCAGTGGGGAGAATGGGGTATTACCTTTTCATCAGACAATACCTATTCCTGGCCGCAACTGCTCCCCGTGGGTGATGATGAGGTTATACTTAAGTTCTACGATGACAGTGGACCTGTGTGGGCACCCACACGGCATCTTCTCGCGCAAAAATTCGATGCCGATGGAGAAGCTGTGTGGCCATCTATTACTATTATAAATGACGAAGGAAATATCCAGGCATGGCACCAGATCCTATCTTTTATCAATGACGGCAATGATGGTTTTTATATTGCATGGCACGACTTTACTTTATCTGGAACACAGGCCTCCGCATGGATTCAGCATGTTGATTCAAACGGGCAAGTCCAGTTTGAAACCAATGGTTTGCTGCTTTCAACACGAATAAATTTCAATCAGTTTTATCCTTCTGTGGCAAAACCCGAAAACGATGAAAACGTTTATGTATATTGGAGAGAAGTTAACGGAGAGCAGAACCAATGGGGCATTTATGGTCAGAAGGTTTCACCTGAAGGTAACAGGATTTGGGGTGATGAGGGAAAGATCATCTATGTTGTGGGAGGAGAAGCCTATTATCCTTACCTTGCAGATGCAGTTGATGAAGATGTTGTAATACTTTATGAAAATGGCTCTGATCAACTAAAAGCTGCCCGTATTGACAGCAATGGAAGTTTTGTCTGGGAACCTTCAGATGTTGCCGTAAGTGATAATACATCTGCAAAAGTGCACTTGTCGGCATCAGCTTTTGATGGCAATCAGTGGGTATTTGCATGGGAAGACTCAAGATCGGGCAATGACGATATTTATGCACAGAACTTAAATAAAAACGGAAGCATCGGAGTAAGCGAACCCGGTCTATATACTCTTACGCTTTCAATAGAAGGTGAAGGAACAGTAGAAGTTAACGGAGAAGTTTATACGGATCCTGTTACAATAGAAGAAGGCACTGAACTTACACTTGAAGCTATCCCCGAAGAAAACTGGGTGTTTAATTCCTGGAGTGGCGATGTTGAATCGGACGAAACTTCCGTTGCATTTACCATGAATGCAGATTTTAACATTACAGCAACCTTCACAGCCATCCCAACATACACACTAACTCTTTTGGTTGAGCCTGAAGATGCTGGAACAGTATTCGGCGAAGGTGAATATATGGAGGGCGAACAAGTTGAAATAACAGCTGAACCTGTTGATGATGCAATATTCTTGTATTGGGCAGATGAAGACTGGAATGAAATAACAGATAATCAGACATATACCTTTCTTATGCCGGCAAATGACCTTACGATGTATGCTTTGTTCGGACCCCAGCCTTTTGTTAATGAAATATCGTTAAGTGATTTCCGGTTATACCCCAACCCGGCTCAGGATATCGTAGAGTTATCTTCGGGTGTACCGATTGAAGCAATTTTCATTTATGATCTTACCGGCAGATTGATCTTTAAAACAGAAGGAATTCATGTTTATGATTATCAGATGGATGTTTCGGGTTTCAATTCAGGCATATATCTGTTAAAGGTTCAAAGTAAAAATGATTACCATACCAGCAGGTTCCAGATTGTTAACTGATTATAGAGATAATTCATGAAAAAGAGACCTTAGGGTCTCTTTTTTTATAGTCATCACTTATTTCAATAAATTATCGTACCTTTGCACGGCTTTTAAAAAAAGATAAAATAAACCCACCAGTGGTCGATATAAAAGATTTCCCCAGGTGACCGAAAAATAACAATAAATTTTTAATGGAAAATACAATTAGCTTCTCAGAGCTTGATCTGAGTGATGAAGTTTTGAGTGCAATAACTGAAATGGGTTATGAAAATGCAACTCCCATTCAGTCAGGGTCTATTCCTGTTATGATGAGGGGGTTAGACCTAATCGGGCAGGCACAAACAGGTACCGGAAAAACCGCCGCCTTTGGATTACCAATACTTGAAATGATTGACCCTGACAAGAAAAATGTTCAGGCTCTTATCCTCTCCCCCACACGTGAACTTTGTGTGCAAATAGCCGGAGAACTTGAAAAAATGTCACGCTACAAAAAAGGCATGAATGTGCTTTCAATTTATGGAGGTGATTCTATGCAAAGACAAGTCTCCGGTCTTAAGAGAGGAGCAAATATCATTGCAGGTACGCCCGGTAGGGTAATGGACCACCTGAGAAGAGGCACACTTAAACTGCATGACCTGCAGATTGTTGTTCTTGATGAAGCAGATGAGATGCTCAATATGGGATTCAGGGAAGATATCGAAACCATACTGCAGGGTACACCAACAGATAAGCAAACCGTTATGTTTTCTGCCACCATGTCGAAACCCATAATGGATATCAGCCGTAACTTTCTTAAAAATCCAGAACTAATAAAAGTTATGGGCAACCATGTAGCAGCCTCTACAATAGAACAATCCTATTTTGAAACACGCGGTGTAAAGAAAGGAAAAATTATTTCCAGCCTGATACAGTTAAATGATTTTAAACTATCACTGGTATTTTGTAATACCAAAGCAATGGTTGACAAAATAACAGAAGAAATGGTTGCAATGGGCCACAAAGCTGAAGCCCTTCATGGCGATATGAATCAGAATCTCAGAAACAAGGTAATGAATCGCTTCAGAAAAGCTGAAATAAATATGCTTATAGCTACTGATGTAGCCGCCAGGGGACTTGATATTAACAATGTAGACGCTGTATTTAATTACGATAATCCACACGATGTTGAGTACTATGTACATCGTATTGGTCGTACGGGACGTGCCGGAAAAACCGGAAAAGCATACAGCTTTGCCGAATCGCGTAAAGATGACAGGAAAATCCAGCAATTAGAGAAGTTCATTAAAACAAGTATCGTAAGACAAAATATTCCTGATGCAGGTGAATTAAGGCAAGCAAGAATTAACAGACTTGAGGAACAGTTAATGCAAATTGCTACCGACAATAACCTTAAAGAATATGAAAAAGTTTTACATGATCTTTATCAAAAAGGTTTTGACCCACATTTGCTTGCAGCTTGTCTGTTAAAAAACAAACTTGATCAGGATGGCCTTGATCTTAACGAAGAGATCAAACCCAAATGGAAACAAGTCAGGGAAAGATCAAAACCACAACAAAAAACTGATAACGATTACAGGCCAAAAGATTCAAAAGTAAGAATGCATCTGGCATTGGGTAAAAAAGACAAGGTAAAACCCGGAGACATTGTTGGTGCCATTACAGGTGAATGCAGAATAAGCGGCAGAGAAATTGGTGTAATAGATATGTTTGATCATTTCAGTTATTTTGATATTTCTGAATCGCATGTAAGAAAAGTCCTTAAGGGCATGAAGAAAAATACTATAAAAGGCAAAAAAGTCATTTTGTCAATTGCCCGAAACTAGGCAATCAATTTATAATCAGAAAAGGCTGTAAGAGTTATTAATCAATTCTAACAGCCTTTTTTTTACCTGGCAAAATTTTTCTACCTAAAAAAAACAAATACCCTGA
>CAYXIT010000078.1:0-16469 GCA_964465275.1 uncultured Bacteroidales bacterium
TGATAAATCTTTTATGAGATTAAAGGCAAAAAAAAAGCCCGACAATCATCGGGCTTTTTCGTGATTCCGCCAGGATTCGAACCTGGGACCCACAGCTTAGAAGGCTGTTGCTCTATCCAGCTGAGCTACGGAACCATTGCTTTGTTTTGGGGGTACAAAAGTACAAATTAAATTTTATTTGGCAAGAAGAAATTTCGCTTCTTCCTATCTGTTCTTCACATACCTGTCGAGCCATTCCAGCCATTCCCAGTGCATATGAAGGGCCGATTCCCTGGCGCTGTAGCCGTGTCCTTCATGGGGCATCATAACCAGGCGTACAGTGGCACCATGTCCGCGCAGTGCGTCATAGAAACGCTCACTTTGCATAGGGAAAGTACCGGAGTTGTTGTCAGCTGCACCGTGGATCAGCAGTAAAGGTGTTGTGATCCGGTTGGCATAAGTGAATGGCGACATAGTATGGTAAATTTCCGGTGCGTCCCAGTAAGTTCTTTCTTCAGCCTGGAATCCGAAAGGTGTGAGACTGCGGTTATAGGCACCGCTGCGTGCAACCCCGGCAGCAAACAAATCAGAGTGTGCCAGCAGGTTTGCGGTCATAAAGGCTCCGTAAGAGTGACCTGAAACTGCAACCCGTTCAGGATCTGTAACTCCCATTTCTACAAGCTTGTTAATAGCAGCCTCAGCATTGGCAACCAACTGCTCAACAAAATTATCGTTGGGTTCTTCATCTCCTTCACCTACTATCGGAAAACTGGCATTATTAAGTACTGCATAGCCCTGTGTTGCGAGTATTACCGGCGATGTAGCACCTACCCGTGTATATGTGTAGGGTGAACCGCTCACCTGTCCTGCAGCATCTGCACTTTTAAACTCACGTGGATAGGCCCAGAGCATGGTCGGGAGGGGGCCATCGGTTTCTTTATCATAACCTGCGGGCAAGTATAATGTTCCGTTCAGCGGAATACCATCTTCCCGCTCGTAGTGGATCATTTCAGAATGCAGTTCTTTCAAAGGTTCAAACGGATCGGGCAGGTTTGTGATTTGCGTAAGACGATCGCGGCGTAAGTCGCGGATATAAAAGTTCGGGTGCATATCGTTTGATTCTCTGCGGGTGATAACCAGTCCGCGGTTCACATCAATGATTTCTACAGGGGTTTCGTAATAGGGTGCTTCAGAGCGCCACAAACGGCTGGTCTCACCGCTGCGTAAGTCATATTCATCGATGAAAGGACGGTTGCCTTCGGGTGAGGCACCTTGTCCGAAAAGATACATTTTGCGGCCACGGCGATCAAAAAGGAGCAAACTCTGGCCATTTTCATTGGTAGTAGTCTGGAATCGACCGGGATCGTTGTAGCGATCTTCGTAGGAACGGTCGAAAATGATGCTTTTCTGTGCATTTTCTTCATTGGGATTAAAGCTGCTTGTAATGCTGCGGCGGGTGCGGCGCCAGGATTCACTGATCAGGGCAAAATCATCTTTTCCCCATGTTATACCGCCGTATCGCAGTTCTGTTTTGATAACAGGTGTGGGTTGATCTGTAAAAGGAGCTGCCAGTGAGAAAACTTTGTCGCGGTATTCCACTTCATTGGCAGGATCGCCACCATCGAGAGCTTCCACCCAGAAAAGGGATGCCGGGGCATCATTTCGCCATGTTACACTGCGACGTCCTTCACGGGTAGCACCAAATCCCTGGGGTAAATTGTCGGAAACAGGCACTTCTTCCACAAGGTAAATCCTGTCACCCTGCATATTTACTACTTCCATTGTTTGTGGGAAGCGGCTGTAAGGTACAATATATGAGTAAGGTTTTTCAATGCGGTTGATCAGCATGTAGTTTGCATCGGGAGAAATACTGAAATACCAGATCACACCGGGTTCTCCAATCTTTTCTTCATTCCCGTTAAGATCAGTTTTCATCAACTGACTTTTTGCAAAATAGTCAAACAGTTCCTCATCGTACCTGTCGCTTAGCATATCCTGGTAGGTGCGCACTGCAGCTCTGCGGCCCAGATTTTCCTGCACAACGGGCCCATCAGCAACCCTGGGTCTTTCGGGTTTAACACCCCTGTTTTCGGGTACTGCTGTAAAAACAATGGTTGCATTATCGGAAGCCCATGAAAAGGCATTACCCATTACATTGTTTATGGCTCTTTTGGAAAGCTTTCGTGCTTCTGCTTTGTCAACATCCAGTATCCAGAGTTCGATATAGTTTGCAGTAGTGTGCAGGAAAGCCATATATTTTGAATCGGGCGACCAGCGGAACTTACTTATTCGCGGGCTTTTTGGCAAACCTGTAACTATCCGTTCATTTTCACCCCAGATGTTGGTCAGGGTGATGGAAGTGCCGTAAGAAGAACGGCTGGGACCATTGGTCAAAGGGTCAATGCGCATTCCGCCCAGACGAAGTTCTTCCTGTGCAAGGTCTTCAATTGAAGGAAGTCCGGGATTCCCAATAAAAGCGATAGTGCTGTTATCCGGAGAAATGGATGTGGATGGTGTGGCAGGAGCATCAACCAGATCAATGATTTCCTGTGGCGGTAATTGATAGCCAAGAGGTTCCTGGCTCATTAAGGCAATGCTGATAATCATCGCCAGCAATAAGGTAAATGTGTTTTTGTAATGTAGCATATTTTTTGGGTTAGAGGGTTATTAGGTTATTGAGTTATTAAGTTATGCAATTATCAGGTTATCGGAGCGAAGTGAAGATCCCGGGAGATGAAGGCGATTCGGGATTGAGTCAATAAGTTATTAAGAAAGTGAGAAAGTGAGAAATTTAGGTTTTTTATTTTTTTCGTGCTTCGATATAAGTGCTTCGGATTTTCTTAATTCCGGACTCCTTTCTTCGTTTTCCATTCTCCGTTTTTTTGGGTTAAAGGTAAAATCTTTGATAAAAATGCATAACATCAGGTGCATGATAAGTGCTTTTTTTAGGGTTTTTTAGGAAAGTGAATTATCTTATTTAAACTGTTTCCAATTTACACGGGAAAAGGAATCTTTTCTTTTTTAATCAGCAAAGATTTGCTATTTTGCGGGCTGATATCTATCCATCGAAAGTATAGTAATATCAGCCCTTTTATCAAATCATCAAAACATACAAAATACCTGAAAAATGCGTGAAGATACACCCATAAAATTTTCTGAAGTAGAAAAGCAAATTGAGTTGATGAACCTGACCAGTGTCGGCAAGTCGTCAATCCGTGAGATCAAACGTTTGGTCGATAATATAGAGGAAGCCACAGGAGAACGTTTCGTACGTATGGAGATGGGCATACCGGGGTTGCCACCTACGCAAATTGGCGTTGAAGCGGAAATTGATGCCTTGCGCAAAGGTGTTGCTGCTATTTATCCTGATATAGACGGAATCAAGCCTTTGAAAAACGAGATAGCTCGTTTTGTAAAACTTTTTATGAATACAACGGTATCTCCCAAAAGCTGCATACCCACCGTGGGTAGCATGCAGGGAAGCTTCGCTGCTTTTACAACGCTTACGCGGATGTACCCCGGGAAAAATACAATACTTTTTCTTGATCCGGGTTTTCCGGTGCATAAGCAGCAATGTAAGGTACAGGGTATTCCTTTTGACGCTTTTGACGTTTACAATCACCGCGGGGAGAAACTCAGGGAAAAACTTGAGTCGCACCTTGCAAGGGGTGATGTGGCCGGATTACTGTATTCAAATCCCAATAACCCATCATGGATTTGCTTTACTGATACCGAGCTTAAGATCATTGGTGAACTGGCTAACAAATACAATATAGTGGTTATGGAAGACCTTGCTTATTTCGGGATGGATTTCCGTAAGGACTTCTCAAAACCGGGCGAACCTCCTTTTCAGCCTTCCGTCACGCAATATACCGATAACTACATACTTTTTATTTCCAGCTCCAAATTGTTCAGTTATGCCGGGCAGCGTATAGGTATGATGGTGATTTCTGATAAATTATTCAATACCCATGCTGAAGGATTGTGCAGGTATTATAGTTCTGATATGTTTGGTCGCGCCATGGTTTTTGGAACAGTCTATGCATTGAGTTCAGGCACATCGCATTCTGCGCAATATGCACTTGCAGCAATGCTGAAAGCTGCCAACGACGGGTCAGTAAATTTCTGGGAAGTGGTTAAGGAATATGGTGAGAAGGCTAAGATCATGAAAAAAATGTTTACCGATAGTGGTTTTAAGATCGTTTATGATAAGGATGAAGATCAACCTATTGCCGATGGTTTTTTCTTTACCATATCCTACCCAGGCATGACGGGTGAAGAGCTTATAGAAAAGTTTGTCTATTACGGAATAAGTGCCATCTCACTGGCCATTACAGGCAGCGAGCGCACCGAAGGTCTGAGAGCCTGTGTTTCACTTGTAAGCCGCGATCAGTTTCCCGACCTGGAATACAGACTGAAAAAGTTTCATGAGCACCATCCGGTTGGGTGAAGGGAGAAGAGAGGAAGGAAACCGGAGACCGAAGATGGAAGACGGAAGCTGAGGGCGATAGCCCGAAGTCCCGAGAGCGATCAGCGATTCGGGAACCGGAGAACGGAGAATTCGAAGCAAGAATATCGAAATCCGAAATCCGAAACATTTGATAATAAGGTATGAAATTGCTTATTTCCCCATTTTCCTATTTTCTTACTTTCTTATTAACTAATAACTTAATAACCCAATCATCTTAACCTAAATCTCAATCTTAACCTTAGCATCCAATGCCACTCATAAATACTCCCGATAAACTCCAGCTGATACTTAAAACGCTGCCGGACAAACCGGGGGTATACCAGTTTTTTGACGAAAAGGAGAATATCATTTACATCGGGAAGGCCATCAGTCTGAAAAAGCGGGTGGCTTCCTATTTTAACCGCGATACATCGCAAAGCGGACGTGTAATGGTTATGGTAAAACGGATTAACGAAATCCGGCATATCATTGTAGATTCTGAAATTGATGCCCTTTTGCTGGAGAATAATCTTATCAAAAAATACCAGCCGCGTTATAACATAATGCTTAAGGATGATAAAACCTTTCCCTGGATATGCATCAAAAATGAGCCTTTTCCGCGAATCTTTCCTACACGAAATGTAATCAGGGATGGCAGCGTATACTTTGGGCCCTATGCTTCAGGAAAAATGATGCATACTTTGCTGGATTTGGTCCGTCAGCTTTTCCAATACCGAACCTGCCGGCTTAACCTTACCGATGAAAACATCAAAGCCGGAAAATTCAAGGTATGTCTCGAGTACCATTTGGGTAATTGCCTGGGGCCTTGCGAAGGAATGCAATCGGCAGAGGATTACCAGCAAACCATAGAGCAGGTCAAAGAAATTCTCAAGGGAAATCTGAATACAGTTATTCAGCAACTTAAGGGTCTGATGAAGAAGTATGCTGAAGAGTATTCATACGAAAAAGCCCAGATTGTTAAGGATAAAATTGATCTGTTGGAAAAATACCAGGCAAAATCCATGGTGGTAAATCCTGCAGTTAGCAATGTTGATGTTTTTTCTGTGAAGTCAGATGATGAGTTTGGCTATGTAAACTTTCTGAAAGTGGTTAATGGCGCTATAGTTCAATCGCATACCCTTGAATTAAAGAAAAGGCTTGATGAAAGTGATGCAAAATTACTGGAGATGGCAGTAACGGAAATCCGGCAGCGTTTTGAAACCGGGGCAAAAGAGGTCATTGTTCCCTTGAAGCCCGAAACACGACTGCCCGATGTAAAATACACCATACCGAAGCGTGGAGACAAGAAAAAACTACTGGAACTATCAGAACGCAATGCCAAATATTACCGTCTGGAAAAACTGCGGCAGAAAGAACTTGTTGATCCGCGCAGGCATACATTGCGAATACTGGAGAAAATGCAGAAAGACCTGGGATTACCCAAATTACCCGAACACATTGAGTGTTTCGACAACAGTAATACCCAGGGAAGTTATCCTGTGGCCGCAATGGTTGTGTTCCGCGATGCCCGGCCTTCCAGAAAGGAATACCGGCATTACAACATCAAAACGGTTGAAGGGCCTGATGATTTTGCATCAATGACCGAGGTGGTTTTCAGAAGATATAAAAGATTGCTTGACGAGAAACAACCATTGCCGCAACTGGTGATAGTTGACGGCGGCAAGGGGCAATTGAGTTCAGCAGTGGCTGCACTGGAAAAGCTTGACTTGCAGGGTAAAATACCTGTAATTGGTATTGCCAAACGTCTGGAGGAGATATATTTCCCGAGCGACAGTATTCCGGTATACATTGACAAAAAATCAGAAACCCTCAAGATCATTCAGCATCTGCGTGATGAGGCACACCGGTTTGGGATCACACATCACCGGAACCGAAGACAAAAAGGAAGTCTGAAATCAGAATTAATGGATATAAAGGGAATAGGCGAGAAAACAGGAACGCAACTACTTCGGAAATTTAAATCGGTGCAGGGAATAAAAAATGCCACTCCTGATGAACTGGCTGCTGAAGTGGGTATGCCCCGGGCAAAGATCCTTAAAGCGTATTTCGGAAGTGAAAACTAGGGATGCTATCCCTGTTTTCTTCAAAACCGGGTGAAACCCATTCAGCTGAAGGGATGACATCCCTATTAATATTAACACTGATTTTAAAAAATTTTGTAGGTTTGTGTAATTAACATAGTAACAGTTCAACAAAATCTGATTATGCTGAAGATCAAAATATTTCCGTTCAATCCTTTTCAGGTAAATACCTATGTGTTGTATGATGAAACAGGAGAGTGTGCAATCATTGATGCTTCCTGCTATGAAGGCTCTGAAGAAAATCAGTTAAAGGCATTTATTGATAAAAATGAGCTTAAACCTGTTCTGCTTCTGAATACACATTGCCATATTGATCATATTCTGGGCAACAATTTTGTTTATCGTACCTGGGGTTTGAAGCCCATGATACATAAAGACAGCATTCCTTTTCTTGAGAATGCCGTAGATTATGGACAAACCTTTGGATTTGAAGTTGAAAAGCCGGTTATGCCCGAAGATTTTATTTCGGAAGATCAGATTATACATTTTGGAAATCAGCAATTGAAAGTACTGGAAACTCCCGGACATGCTGCCGGTAGTGTTTGTTTCCTGCATGAGAAGGAAAATTTTGTTATTGCCGGCGATGTGTTGTTTCATAACAGTATTGGCCGAACCGATCTGCCCACGGGTGATTTTGATATGCTGTTAAACTCTATCAGGTCAAAGCTGATGGTTTTGCCCGATGATACCAAGGTATATTGTGGTCACGGGCCTGCAACTACTATCGGGAATGAGAGAAATGAGAATCCGTTTTTATGAACGGAGAACGGAGAACGGAAACCGGAAAACGGAAAACGGTGAAGCGAGACCGGAATTAAGAAAATCCGAAGCACATATATCGAAGCACGAAAAAATAAATATCAAAAATCCTTAATTTCTCACTTTCTTATTGACTTAATAACTCAATTACCCAAAATTTCAACAAATCAATAAAACAATACAGATATGACTAAGATACTGGAAAGATTAAATCCGCAGCCTGTATGGCAATACTTTGAAGAAATATGCAAAATTCCACGTCCGTCAAAGAAGGAATGGAGAATATTGAAATATCTTACGGAATTTGCCAAAGAACATAAACTGGAATACAGGAGCGATAAAACAGGAAATCTGCTCATCAGTAAACCTGCCACCCGGGGAAATGAAAAGAAAAAGACCGTTATTTTGCAAAGCCATGTTGATATGGTTTGTGAAAAAAATTCTGATGTGGATCATGATTTTGACAAAGATCCCATTGTGCCCCGTATTGATGGAGATTGGGTAAAAGGTACGGGTACTACCCTGGGTGCCGACGATGGTATCGGAATAGCCCTGCAACTGGCTTTACTTGCCGGTAAGGATATTCCTCACGGACCCCTGGAATGTTTATTTACTGTTGATGAAGAAACGGGTCTTACCGGTGCTTTCGGGCTAGAAAAAGATTTCCTGACCGGAAAGATCCTGTTGAATCTTGATTCGGAAGATGATGGCGAATTGTTCATTGGTTGTGCGGGTGGCATCGATACTATGGCAACCTTTCACTATGAAAGAGTGAGTAACGAAACCGACCATGTGGCTTATAAAGTAACTGTAAGCGGATTGAAAGGAGGTCATTCAGGCGATGATATTAACAAAGGAAGGGGCAACGCCAATAAGATACTTACACGGATTTTGTGGAATCTGGAGCGTATGTTTGAGATGCGGCTTGGTCAGATTGATGGAGGTAACCTGCGTAATGCCATTGCACGTGAAGCCTTTGCTATTGTTACTGTACCGAAGAGATTTCAGAAAGATCTGGAGATAAAAATAAAAGAATTTGCGGGTAATATTGGTGATGAACAAAAAACCAATGAACCCGACCTTAGGATATCCTTTCATGAAACCGCTATGCCTGATTGTCTTGTAGATTTTATTTCACAAAATAAACTTTTGAATGCACTATATGGCTGCCCGCATGGCGTAATTGGCATGTCACCTGATATACCCGACCTGGTGGAGACTTCAACCAATCTGGCATCAGTAAAAATGTCGAATAAGGAAATCATTGTTGCCACCAGTCAGCGCAGCTCATCCGATACCCTTAAGCGCGATATTGCCGATATGGTTAAGAGTGTATTTCAGCTTGCCGGGGCCAAAGTGAAACACGGTGATGGTTACCCGGGCTGGACACCCAATATGAAATCGGAAATACTTTTTATTACCCGGACTGCATATAAAGATCTCTTCAAAGAAGAACCCAAAGTACTTGCTATACATGCCGGACTGGAATGCGGTCTTATTGGTGAGAAATACCCCGGTATGGATATGATTTCATACGGACCGACCATTAAAGGAGCGCATTCACCCGATGAACGCCTTCATATACCAACCGTAGAAAAATTCTGGAAACTTACCGTGGAAATACTGAAGAATATCCCTAAGGAATAGTGTTATTTTGTGGAAGATGTCTGAAATCTTTCCAAAACCGTGAAAAAACGACATAAGGCACTGCTGATCATTTTCAGTATTATCTTCGGGATTCCTCTTATTCTCTGGCTTTCGTGGTTGCTAACCACACCCAGGCCCATTTCCATTTTTATAATGGATAAATCGAGCTATTCTGCCGAAAAGGCCAACAGCCGCGCTGTAAACTGGGTGCTTAGTCATTACAGGTTTGTGAAAACAAACGGTAAAAGTTACGTACCGGTTGAGGATTACTATGGCTTTATTCCCTCGGATGACGGCAGTTATTACATCAATGACCTGCAAGGGAAGTCAGACTATGACCTTGCCAAACTTTCCATCACTTATCATGCAGCTTATTTCTCCGATAATTATGGGGTTTATTCCGACACCTGGCCAGAAGAAAGACCCGGAGAGTTTCCGGTAAAAAAAATATATGGTGGGATACACCAGGAAGATCTTACATTCATGGAACATATGATCCGGCGAAATAAGCTGGTGATATCAGAATTCAGTTTTATGGGGCCCGAAGATCTGATCACGCAGGCCGAACAGGTTCTGGGGATTGATTGGCAGGGCTGGACAGGTAAATTCTTTCATACTTTTGATCCATCAGAAGAAAAAAGCGTGCCGCCATGGGTACCTGTTCTGTATAAAAAGCAAAACGGAAACCCCTGGCCGGTTGATAAGCATGGGATAATTCTTGTAAATCAGAATGAAGAGCTGGTTGTTCTTGAATATCCAAAACATTTGCGGAGGCCTTATCCCTTTATTGTAACCGAAAGACCTAATCGCCGAAAATTTGGTGTAAGCAATAAAGTGCCCTACCCGGGTTGGTTTGATATCTCCCTGCCATTGAACGACCATAAGGAAATTTTATCGTGGTTTGATATGGATCTGACCACCGAAGGACGCATTCTTCTCCAGAGTCATGGGATACCGATACGCTTTCCGGCAGTTATTTCCCAAAATCATGGCGCAAATATGTATTATTTTGCCGGTGATTTTGGATATAGCCCGTTAAAATATCGTTTTGTGAATTTTAAAGGCTCACGCTATGCTGAACTTTTCCTTTCCGACCTGAATGATCCTACTGATAAAAACGGGTTTTTTTATGCCTATTACCTTCCTCTCATGAAAAATATCCTCAGCAATTATCATGAGGAGATACTGAGTAATGAATAACTGATAGTATTTACTGGCGTAAAATTTCTGAAGGATATATAATACCTGATCAGTTTGTTGCAAGCATTTCTTCTTTATCAATGAATCGCGGATAGGGCGAGCGGTTCATGATATTTTGCAACTGACGGTCAAGGCCGTTGATTGATGCATTGGTATTGTTAAGGATAACAATGAGAGTTTGATCGGGAAGCCGCACATAAGATGTTCTGAAACCTCTCCACCAGCCATGATGATACATGATATCTTCATTATCCTTCTTTTGAAGACGGAATCCGAACCCATAATTTAAAACATAACCGCTGCGCAGTCTTCCGCGCTCAAAAGCCAGTTGCAGTGATTCTTCCGACAGGAGAATGTTCATCTCCAGCGCATTATCCCATTTGAGCAGATCTTCTGTTGTAGAATAAATTCCTTTATCTCCGGTAATTCCATCCACATGATCAACAGGAATGATCCGGGTATATCTTCCGCTGCGTTCATGTCCGGCGGCAACTCCACGGGTCTGGGCATGACTCATGTTCATGTGCGGTTCAAAGACAAAGGAATTGTGCATTCCCAGCGGCTCAAAGACGTTGTTTCTCATGAATGCTGCGAACGATTCACCCGACACCTTTTCTACCAGCATGGCCAGGAAAGCATAACCGGTATTGGAATAACTGAAACGTCGGCCGGGAGTAAAGTTCAATGGCAGCGACTTGTTGATCATCAGGTCAAGCATATCGTCAAATCCGGGGAGTCGGTCTTCTCTCCAATAATTATCAAACAGGTACATGTAGTTTTGCAGACCTGATGTGTGATTTAATAAATGTCGTATGGTTATTTCTTCGTATGGAAAACCTTTGATATGCTTGTATACATGATCATCAAGGTCTATAAATCCCCGCTCATAAAGCATAAGAACAGCAATGGCTGTAAATTGCTTGCTCACAGATGCTAGTTGGAAAATGTTATCGCTTTCGCGGAACTCGATTCTTGCATTGCGATGCGCATAACCCCTGCTTTTATTGTACACTGCTTTACCGTTATGTGCAACCATTACGCTGCCGTTAAACCCCCTCCTTTTAAGCGCATGGTCAATCTCATGTTCTATATACTCAGCATATTCAGGGTTGAAGGAAACAACAGGTTTGTAAAGAAAGGTAAAATCAGGTTCATGTTTCCAGTCAGAGTCGTGCTTATCGAGTGCCTGATGAAAGTTCCCTGCAAAAAGCAAAAGCGGAAGAAAGAAAAAATGTCGGATGGAAGTAAAAAACCGGGCGATATCTTGAAATAATTCAGTCATATTTTGTCAGAATCTTATTAAATCTGTTTCTGTAAGTAGCAAAAGTAAGAATTATGAAGCAGTCATATAAGAGTGTACCCGCAATGTTGAACAGTAGAAAATACCTGTATCATCTCAGGGTTTTTACCTGTTTGTTCTGTGCTGAAATAAAAAGTCTTTTTATGGGTAGTATTTTGCTTTTGAGCGTAAAATTTTAATATTTGCCTGTATTTTGAGGATATTCTTCTTTTTTAAAAATGAAAACATGTTTAACAATATTTAACATATTTCTGCATCCTGACTTTTGTTTTTATCATTTCCGAAAATGCAGAGTTCAGATAATAAGAACTTTACCAAAAGTTATATGATAATCCCAAAGTCCAAATTGAGTTGTACTGTCCATGATTATACCAAACCTGCCCGCCCCCGGAGTGGGGCCTGATGGGCGTAAGGGAGTTTGAAAAATTAAAATGCAAATTAAGTTTTTCTGTCAGGGGGTAGGCAAAACCAAGTATGATATTAAGTTCAGCCGGATTAAAATCTTCCACTTCGGAAGGAGGAATATCAGCCCCGAACATTTGTTCTCTGTAGCCCACTACAACTGAACCGGACAGACCGGCGTGCAGGGTCAGATTTTCCAAAACGGGCGATTGCGAGTAACGGGAAAGATCGATCATTGCAATTACAGGTACTTCAACATACTGCAAATGAAAAGTATATTCCAGGAATTCATTTCTTTCGTTGGGCACAGAACGGCTGCCTTTGGTAATATACATGATCTCCAGTTTCATACTGACATTCTCAGAAACGGGAGTAAAGGTAAAGGCTGATGCATACCAGCCGGGTTTATTGGGCCCGCCGAGGTTGTCACCCGATACTTCTGAAGCTACTATGCCTCCCCGAAGCCCTCCGGTAAACCGTTGGGCTTCAGATGTTGTACTTTTCAGTAAAAAAAGAAAAATAAAAATATTTAGGGTAAGAATTTTCATTTTTATTGTAATAAATTGTTTCATCAAATCTAAGGAAAATATTTTTATCTCATCAAATGCTGTCAGAAGTTTTAGTCGGCCGGAAGCTTTTTGTAATTTTTGTAAAATGTTAATATCCTGTAAATGCTTATTTTAATGGTGTTATTGAAACCCTTTCTCCGAAAAACACGTAAAATCAGACAGTAATTCATTTTTTTTCCATAAATTAGCAATCTTGTTTACATGAATTATCCGACTTTCTGTAGTTGCCTTAAGAAGACTTGTCGATGATTAATAACCCTGAAGAATTCATCTCCCGCTTACAGGGAGCTGAAAGAAAAGCGTTTGAGCAGATACTTGAAAATTCTGTCATTATCATTATGTTTGGTGATGAGGGCAGGTTGGAATATGTAAATAAAAAATTCTGCGATAAAACCGGATTTGAGCGTGATGAGCTTTTGGGTAGCAGCTTTCAGAGTTTATTAACTGAAAATAACCATCTGCAATTCTTTTCAGATTTACGTATGCAGATAAGGCAGCACGGATCCTGGTCAGGGAAATTCCTGATCAAAAAAAAGGATAAAACTTCGTTGTGGTATGAAACCCATATTTATCCCTTAGTTGGAAATACAGGGCAACCTATGCAATATATTTCGGTTGGCCGCGATATCACTTCATATAAAAATGCTTTACAGATAAAAGATCAGTTTCTTGCCAACATCAGTCATGAACTGCGTACTCCCCTGCATACTATTTACAGCCTGGGAAATCTTATGGCTGAATCCACTCTTTCCAAAGAACAAAATGATTACAATGAAAATATTCTCCATGCAACAAATATTCTTATGCGCATGGTTGAAGACCTGCTTGACCTGAACAAAATAGAAACCGGGCAGGTACGCATTGAATCAAGGATATTTAATCCCCAGGTGGTTATTCAGTCGCTTGCGCGGATGTTTTCTGAAAAGACCAGGCAGAAGCAAATTGATTTCTTTCTGGATTATGATGCTTCATTACCTGAGTTTGTCAGTGGAGATCCATACCGGCTTAAGCAGATACTTATACACCTGCTCGACAATGCCGTAAAATATACTTCTATGGGTTCTATACGGCTCAGCTGTCGTATGGCAAGGCAGGAAAAAGGAAGAGCAGAATTTGAGTTTCTTGATAACATGCGACCTTTCGGAGGACCGGGGGTAGGACTGTCGATCGTGAAGCAGCTCATACAATTACATAATGGTACATTCAGCATTGATAGTAGCGAAGAGAAGGGTACGCGCGTTGTTTTTACTATACCTTATGAGCTTGCAAACCATGAAAAGCAAACACTAACGCCGGCCGAAGAAGCATCATCACCGCAACCGGATTTAACTCCTTCTTCCAATGGAAAACCCGTAAACATTCTTATTGCTGAAGATGCCGATATCAATCAACTGGTAATTAAAAAGCATATGCAGAAGTTCGGCTTCAATGCCGATTTTGCTGATAATGGAAAAATTGCCCTTGAAAAATTAAGAACGAATGACTATGATATTGTTCTGATGGATATGCAGATGCCCGTTATGGATGGTTATGATACCATCAGAACCATACGCAATGATTTTACAGAACCATTGAAAAACATCCCCATTATTTCCATTACTGCGAGCGTATTGAGCGAAGCGTCGCGAAAGTGCCTTGAAGCAGGGGCCGATGATTACATCCCCAAACCTTATGATGTGGCTGAGCTGAAAACCAAGATAGAGAAATGGGTAGTTAAAAATAATAAGAAATCGCAATCTCATTCAACACCATCTACTATGCAAGAAAGCTATCAATCTCAGAATGACAACTCCCTGATTGATCTGGAATACCTTGAACAACTCAGCGAGGGAGATAATGATTTTACCATAAGTATGTTGTCTTACTTTATAGATAATACTCCCGGAATAATTTCAGAAATGAAGCAATACTACCAGGAGAAAGACTACAAAGCCCTTCGGAATGTTGCACATAAGTTTAAACCCCAGCTTACTTTCATGGGTATCAAATCTATTTTCCAGGATGTGGAAAACATTGAACAGTATGCCGGTACCGCAACAAATACCGATGCTATCCCCGGGCTGATTGAGCGGACTGAAGAAGTATGCAGAAAAGCTATGGTTGAGATCAAAGCTGAACTGGAAAAAATGCTCTGAACGGAGAACGGTTTTCTTAGCAATGCCAGGTTTCAATTTAATACTTTTTTGGCAAAAAAAAAATCCGGGCACGAACTGAAGTTGTACCCGGAATTTTTTTAATCTGAAAGTATATTTTATTGCTCCAGTGCTGCAAGCAGCTCCTCATCGATGGTATCACCGGAAGGACGGCTTGGATTGTTATCGTGGATGACACCCTCGCGGTCAATGATAAAGAAAGAAGGCACTCCGCGCACATTATAAGCATCTGCAATATCATTGCGCATACCCTGCACTCTCAGGTGTACTCCCTCTATTTCTCGTTCTTCTACAGTATTGCGCCAGGCCTGTTCATCTTCGTCTACCGAGATATACAGAAATACCAGGTCATCTTTACCGTCAAAGCGGTTTTTAAGTTCTTTTGCAAAAGGAACTTCGCGCATGCAGGGCCCGCACCAGCTGGCCCAGAAGTCAAGATATACTACTTTGCCGCGGAAATCGCTCAATGAAACCTCTTCACCATTTATATCGGTAAGTGTAAATTCAGGAGCTTCGGTACCTGGCTTAACACGTAATGCGTTGTTGTAAGAATTGGTAAGGATTTCGTTATAATCTTCGTAAGGGTTTTCGGCGGTAAACGATTCAAAAGCTGCTTCTGCTTCTTCAAAATCCCCAAAGTTCAACATGTAGTTTATGGAGTGTGCTTTGGCAAATGCCTCAGCTTTTCCGCTGAAGTATTCATCAGCAATCCACATATTGGTTTCGGCGTAGTCCATCCCCTCGGGGATCAACTTCTCATGGTTCATGCGGAAATACTGCAGGTATTCATTTACAAAACCCGCGGCAGACTGCACATTTAGCTGCTCATCGGAAATATTTGCGGCATCTACAAGGAAATCATAATAACCTTCCGGCATTTCCGGCAATTCTTCAAGCTGGTTGAAGTGCCTGTAATACAAAGGATAATTCATTTTGCCACTGTATAACTGGTAAATGATATCGGTTTGAAAATACTGGCGGAAGTTTGTTGTAACGGGGTTTTCTTCCATAAATTCGTACATATGGGCTGCAAAATCGTCTTCCATTTGAATGGTAAAAGCTAAAAACTCTTCGGGAGATGCACTCTGGAATTTCCCAAAGAAAACCTGGCGGCCGTACTTAGGACTCATCTCATCCATATACAACCGGTAATAGATATTTTCATTGGCCAGATCACCTTCATACACGATGCTGTCATCAAAATGTTCCATATCTGCAAGGATAGTAAGGGATTTTCCTTTCTCAAGGTAAACAGGTAAACGCTTTTCTCCCAGGGTAAGGGTAGCTACCATAGGTGCAGGGGGTTCAAATTCGAAGGAGAAGGTGCCATCTTCACCGGCTGCAGCGGTGAGCGTTTCACGATTATACAATATGTAGTCGCTCATATACACCAGTTCAGCTTCTTCAATTTCAGCATTTTCAACGATGACTTGTAACAGGGTTGTTTCATTTTCATCAGAACTGCACGCAAAAAAGGCCGGCAGCAAAAGGATCAGGAATAGTTTTTTCATAATTGAGTTATTGGTTGATGGGTTACTAGGTTATTGAGTTAATAAGTCATTAAGTTAATAAGAAAGTGAGAAAGTAAGAAATTGAGGATTTTAGTTTTTTATTTTTTTCGTGCTCCGATATAAGTGCTTCGGATTTTCTTAATTCCGGTCTTGGTTTTTCGTCATCCCTTTATTCCACGGGGTTCTCCTTAAATCTGTCTACAGGCTCCTTAATGGTTGCCCAGGCAGCGGCGGAGATGGCCACAGTAATGGCGGCGACCCAGAAAATTATACTTTTATCTTCTACATCGTTCACCAGTTCTCCAACGCCCAAACTGGATACAAATTGTGGCAGCACGACAGAAAGATTGAACAAGCCCATGTATAATCCCATGCGTGACTGAGGAATCTTTTGCGA
>CAYXIT010000079.1:0-9212 GCA_964465275.1 uncultured Bacteroidales bacterium
TGCGTTTCGAGCTGCCCTTAAACCGTTTATGGCATCCATGGCCACCATGGGATTGGTATCACTGCCGGGCATGATGACCGGTCAGATACTAGGTGGGGCAAGCCCTGAAACAGCCATAAAATACCAGATAGCTATCGTTCTGGCTATTCTTACAGCAGTTACCATAAGTGTCTCGCTTTCAATTTACTTTACCTCCCGCAAGGCATTTAATGCCTATGGTGTGCTTCGTGACGATTTCTTTAAAAAATAAAAAGTTAGGAAAAAGATTTTTTACCTGATTACTACCTTATGAAACTCGGTGAAATCTTTTCCTCTCAGGTGAAAAATGTAAACTCCGGGGGTAAATTCTTTCAGATCAATTATTTCATTCCCGTTAATACCAATGGTTACATATTTTTTGCCTGTAATGCAACTGATAGTTAGAACTGCCTGTGTGTTATCCTGAAGGAATATGTTTATCTGATCCCGGGCAGGATTGGGGAATATCCTGGCATATTTTCGATGTTCAGTTATGCCGGTTTGGTCAATACTTAGTCCGGTAAGTGCTGAAATACCTTCGAAAGCAAAAGTACCTGCGTGCGGCATGGTTTGATCAAATATGGCCAGCAATTGAAATTCTTCTCCCGATGATGGTCTGTGCAACCTGAAAAGGATCTCTTCACCTTTCAGGAAACCATCCTGTTGGGCGGTGAGTGAATCGTTCGCAAAAATCATCAGGGCATGGTTCTGAGCATCCGATTCAAAGATTACAGAGCCAGCACATAATCCATCAGAAGTAAATGCACCAATGACATCTCCGGCGGTAAAATCATTCAGGATACTTGCAGGAAGCGCAACTACGTGAGAATTTCCGGTGGGCAATATATTGTTCCATGGAGTTACCATCTTTTCATAACGTTCAATGAATGGTTTTTTGGCCGGGTCGCAATCGGGGAATGAGAATGTAAATTCCTGGGTGGCGTGCAACAGATATCCTCTGCCTGGCAAAAATTCTTCCAGAGTATGGATATCCAGAGCAGGCCAGTATACACCGGTTCCCGCTATCTCCTTGGCAAGAGTGATATTATCCGAAAATCCTGAAAACAGTTCATCTGTATCAACCGGACAAAGACTAAGCACAGGTATGATATTCCACCCGGCTGACAAGGTTATACCCATGTTTTCTTCATAATAACCGCTGATCGGCAGACTAACATCTTCACTTACCTTGATCTTGTAGCCGCTCTTAGAGACCCAGGTGCCAAGGGTGTTTAAGTTTTCCCCCGGCCAGTATGCTCCATCAAGAGACTGAAGGATAACAAGTTCATCCAAAATGGGTTGCATGATATCTGTCACCTGCCCTTGTGCCGGGGCAACGATACTCGACAAACCGCTCCAGCCGGCAGGAATATCAATCCACTGGGTATCATAACCTCCTTCGGTGGTTATCGAGAAATCGTCAATGTACATTCCATCGCGCGTTACAGTGTAATCACTGGAGAAATGGAAACGGATCAATACATACGGATGATTTATGTAATTACTTAGCGAATAGGTTTTTTGTACCCACGAACTCTGGGTTCCTGTAAAAGTATCCAGGATAGTCCAGTTTGTTCCGTTGGTGCTTATTTCAAGGTACATATAATCCCAGTTGTTCTCAATATCATAGCGGGTATAAAATGAAAGAGTTGCATCAGTATAGCCCATAAGATTCAGGGGGCTCAAGGTTGCGTAATCTTCGCGGTTGTTTTCATACTGGCCTGAAGGACTTTCTGTAAGCGAATGGGCAGGCGAGTATGAATGTGTTGTTGATGTACTCCAGGGCTCATCGGGTTCCCAGTAAGGTGTACCATTTTCAAAATCAATGAAAAGCGGAAATTCAATGGGAGGCATGGGGGTAGCATAAGCTCTGTTTGAGGGATCAGATTCATCTCCCGTATCAGAATAAATGGCAGTTACATAATATTCATATTGTGTACCATTTTCCACATCATAATCAATATAACTGTTGTTTATAGTTTCAGCAATAAAATTCCCATCCCGGTAAACCCTGAAGTTGTCAATATCCTCCATAAGATCCCATTGGAGTGTAACTTTGCCGTTTCCCGGTATAGCCACAAGATTTCGTGGCGGATTGAGCATATTAGCCATTGTTACTACCGATGCCAATGCAGCTTTGGTGAAAGTAACAGCAAGTAATTCGTTGTTGTAGCTAGGGCCAACCAGATCATTGGATGTATGGATATAGGGGCTGTAATTGTCAACATCTTCAAAAGGAAAAATCCCCATATACCCGTTATTGTTGAAAGAAGTGTGATCACTGTCACCACCGATAAGATTTCCTGTTTCTACCTGAAATGCCGGTAAATAGATGGAAGTTACCTGTGTATAAAAATCAGCAAGCTCCTGTGCCGACTGCGGATAAATAAGCGATGTTTTCATTCCTAAGTTACCTTCATAAAGATATCCGATCATATCCATATTAAAGTACCCCAGAATATCCATTCCCTGCTGTGCACTTTGGCTGGCATAGGCGGCGCTACCATACAAACCGTATTCTTCGCCTGAGAAGGCGCAGAAAATAATAGACCTGTCAAACTCATACTGACTCAGAATGCGTGCTATCTCCATTACACCCGATGTACCTGAAGCATTGTCGTCAGCTCCCGGAGCCATTCCTGAACCGGCATAGGAGTCATAGTGTCCACCCACCACAACAAACTCATAAGGGTATTTGGTACCGGTAAGTGTGGCAATAACATTGTCACTTGCCGGCCCGCCGGGCATTGTAAAGTCTATTACTTCAACATCAAGGCCCCATTCAATGAACTTTTCTTCAATCCATTGCTGTGCTTCAATACTTTCCGGGGCATAGGCATTGCGTGTACCATAGTCTTCCATATGTTGCACACGACTGGTAATAAAACTTCCGTCAATCTGATCAAGCATATCTGTAATATATTGCTGTGGTTCAGTTTTGGCCGGAGATGGCAGTTTTCTTATTACAGGCAAACGGGCTTCTCTTTCAAAGATCCGCACCATGCCGTCATTTTTTGCAGGGGTAAGCTGCCCGTAAACTGTTTCATTGATCTTTATGATCAGAAAATGATCACCATCATAAAGTACATCGGCAATATCCAATATCTCTGAAGTGTAGGACTCTTTATCTGTGCTCTCATCATAATATGCAAGGTAGTAGCTAAAATTAGCCTGCCACGGATCCCTGTCAAGAATTATAAACTCCTTGCGGGGTTCATGATGAAGAGTAGCAATAACAAATTCATCACGATAAAAATGAACAATTACGGATGGGTTTTTAAATAAACTTCTGGTTTCATTAAAATCTGATGTGGGAATCAAGACCAGATCCGAAGCAAAAAGCTTGATAATAAGCAAGCTGAAAAAAAAAGTTGTAAAAAATTTTTTCATTCTAATTTTGTATTTTTTTTGGGGGAAGTTGTTTGATAAAATTATTTTCAGATCGACTAAGATAACCAAATTTGTTTACATAAAAAGCTAAGATCTCTTACAGTATAAAGCGTTGTTCAACAATGACTCTTTAATTTTGTTACTTTTGTTGATAATGATAATAAAAATATCAATGTTTATGCTACCTAAAACTGTAAGATTTTTTGTAATAATACCGATTATCCTGGGCGGACTTTTTATTCAAACAAGTTGCGACATGCAACCACGCGAAGAAACAGATATTCCTGTTTTCAGCCAGAATTACGAACGTTTTGTGCGAATACTTTCGTCTGACGAATTTGAAGGAAGGGCTCCCACTACCCCCGGTGGGAAAAAAACCAAAGCCTATATAGAAGCCGAATTCCGTCGTATGGGTTTGAAACCTGCAAATGGCAAGAGCTTCAGGCAGGCTGTACCGCTTATAGAAATTGTGGGCAGTAATTTTTCTGATTTACAAATTGGTGATAGTCTTGTTGATCTTTCCTTTTCCTATCTTGATGATATGGTGGTTACCACTACCCGGCAGGAAGATAGTATCCGGTTGACAGACAATGAACTGATCTTTGCCGGTTATGGTATTGTAGCTCCTGAATACGACTGGAATGATTACGAAGGACTTGATGTTACAGGTAAAACAGTTGTAGTTTTTGTAAATGACCCGGGTTATGAGCTTGAAGATACTGAATTGTTTACCGGAAAAGCCATGACCTATTACGGGCGCTGGACCTACAAGTATGAAGAGGCTGCACGACAGGGTGCTGCCGGAGTATTGATTGTGCATGAAACAGGACCTGCAGGTTATGGTTGGGATGTTGTGCGAAACTCATGGTCGGGGCCACAGTACGAAGTGGGTGGAATTAATGCCGGTCCTTCTGTGATGGTTCAGGGATGGTTACATACCGATGCTGCTGCCCTGCTTTTTGATCGGGCGGCTTATTCTCTTACACAGTTAAAAGAATTGGCTTTGAGCAGAGATTTTACGCCTTTCTCATTGAATATGAATGTTTCAGTGAGCTTTGATGTAAAACATTCCCGGTCCGATTCTTACAATATTGCCGGATATGTTGAAGGATCAGAGCGGCCGGAAGAAACGGTCATCTATATGGCTCACTGGGATCATCTTGGCAAGGAAGAAACCGACGAAGGCGTAAAAATATACAATGGGGCTATTGACAATGCCACCGGTACAGCGGCTATTATGGCCATTGCCGAAAAGTTTGCTGCCATGGATCCACCCCCGGCACGTTCAGTGGTGTTTATAGCCGTTACTGCCGAAGAATCAGGTTTGATCGGTTCAAGTTATTATGCACGAAATCCGCTTTTTCCACTTGAGAAAACAGCAGGTGGTATCAACATCGACGGATTAAATGTGTACGGACCAACCCATGATATTACAGTGGTAGGTTACAGCTTTTCAACCCTTCAGAATTACCTGGAGCGCCATGCTGCAGAACAGGACCGGGTGCTGATTCCTGAAAAATATCCGGAACGGGGGTATTTTTATCGTTCTGATCATTTCAATCTTGTGAAAGAAGGGGTGCCCATGATCTATGCCAACAGCGGAGATGACTATACGGGCAAAAATGAAAGTTATACCAATTGGGTTATTGAAGACAGGCAAGCAAGGTATCACTCAACCGAAGATGTGATTCATGATCGATGGAACTGGAAAGGGTTGCACCAGAATCTCTGGCTGTTTTATAATGTGGGAGAAGAATTGGCAAACACCTCTGATTGGCCGGAATGGTCTGAAGATAATGAATTTGAAGCCATCAGAAAAGTAACTGATCATCTGAGAAAATAGATCTCTTTTATTATTTTAAAAAACCGGATGAGTATTCCTGCAGGGACAATTTGAGTATTTCTTAAAAAAAATTATACTTTTGCTACATCAAAAATAGTATATGCTCCGAAGATTATTTTCTGCTTCTTTTTTATTCCTGACCTTTACAATTGTAATAGCTCATGAAATGATTCCCCATCATCATCACGATGATCATATCTGTTTTGAGCATGTTGCTTGCAGCGACTCGCATTCTTCCAACGAAAGTTCTGAAAACAACCAGGATGATGAAGCCTGCTGTTTGTTGTCTGATCTTTCAGTTATTATTCCGGGTTCTGTTCAATCTGTCGATAATCCCCATTTACATCTTAAAAAGAATCAACCTGAAGATATTCAGATTTCTCAAGGTATACTGCAAAATATACCCTGCCTTGTTTTATCTGGTCCTTTACCCTTCAGGCAAAATCCTCTCGTATTTTTTATTATTTCGCAACCTGAATACTCTTCACCCGGTTTGCGTGCTCCTCCTTTAGGTTAATCTTTACAGGAATAATATTCCGTTAAATTTCTGTTATCTGCACGGAAAATATTTCCGTGATTTCCCTGTATAAAATCTTTTCTTACAGGTGGATGCAGATACCCTGGATGAACTATTTTTATTAACCCAAACCCTTTGTATTATGATCAGAAAGTTTTTTTTAATGGCAGTTGCCATAGTATTTATGCTTGTTTCCTGCGGCCGCTCACAACAGAACACCGATACACATACCCATGAAGACGGAACAGAACATTCACATGATGATCACGCCGGTCACTCACATGACCATGATGCCGATCTCTCACATGATCATATTCCTGCTGATCAGGAATCTTTTGAAGTAGAAACTGATAACGAAGAACATTTACACGATCATGACCAAGATCATCATGATCATGATCATCCGCACAAACATTAAGTTGAAAGTAAGAGTGAAATCGGTTTAATTTTCAATTAACAATGCAGAAGCATTAATAACATCAAGGGAAATTTGCTTGCGGAATGGATTTTGCCAGCAGTAAAGTTCCTGAATAATTTCTTTCAGTATGATAAATAAAAAATTTATGGGTATCCTTTTGATGGTTTTTACCCTGTTTTCCTGCAATTCTGATCAGGCACACGATCAGGAACATGACCATGATCATGATCACGATGAAGTAAAATACATGATAACATCTTATAGTGATCAGTTTGAAATATTTGCCGAGACAGATCCCTTTGTTCAGGGAAAAACATCGGAAATACTGGTGCATATTACCCGGATGGAAAGTTTCAAACCCCTGGAAGATGGCAAGGTTACTCTGAGCCTTATTACGGGAAGCCGTGGTATTCGTCAGACCAGGGAAGTGCCTGTAAAAGCCGGAATTTACAGTTTTTCACTTAATCCTGAAGTTACAGGCAGAAGCAAAATGATATTTGATGTTGAGACTTCAGAAAAGTCTTATACGATGGAAGTTTCGGATATTATGGTTTTTGATGATGAACACCAGGCTATTCATCATGCTGAAGACAGGTTTCCCGAAAAACCCGGTGCAATTTCTTTTACCAAAGAACAATCATGGATAATTAGCTTCGCCACAGCTCCTGTTTCAATGCGCAACCTTGGCAAAGTGATAAAGACCACAGGAGAGATAATACCTGCGTTAGATAATGAATTGACCCTGAATGCAATGACAAGTGGTATTGTTACGATGAGCAGCAATAATCTGTATGAAGGTCTTCAGGTGGTTAAAGAGCAGCCGTTGTTTAATATATCTGGTGCCGGACTTGCCGAAGGTAATGCATTGCAGAGATTTCATGAAGCCCGCAATAACTTTGAACGTGCTAAAGCTGATTATGAGCGCTTAAGCAATTTGTCGGAAGAACAGATCATTAGCGAAAGAGAATTATTGCAGGCGCGCAATGCTTATGAAAATGCAAAGGTTGTTTTTGAGAATCTTTCAGAGAATTTTTCTGAAACAGGTCAGATTGTCAGAAGCCCTTTAAATGGTTTCATAAGAGAGATCTTTGTAAGCAATGGCCAGTATGTTGAACCCGGGGAGATTCTTGCTATTGTTTTTCAGAACCAGGAAATGGTAATAAAATCGGAAGTTCAGCAGCAATACGGGCATTTGCTTCCCAAATTGGAAACGGCAAATATAACAATGCCTGACAGCAAAACATATTCCCTGGCTGATTTGAATGGAAGGATTTTATCATTTGCCCATAGTACACATTCTGCAACACACCTTCTCCCTGTACATCTTTCTGTAAGGAACACTAATGGCCTGATTCCGGGAACTATCATTGATGTATACCTGAAAACTGATGAAAAGGAACCGCTCATTGCAGTGCCCGTTGAAGCCATTATTGAAGAGCAGGGAAATTATTTTGTATTTGTGCAAATCCACCCGGAAAGTTTTGAAAAGAGAGAAGTAGAAGTAGGTATCAGCGATGGATTATATGTGCACATACTACGCGGACTAAATGAAAATGAACGGGTTGTAAGCAAAGGTGCTGTTATGGTAAAAATTTCGGCTGCTTCCGGAGATATTGATCCGCATTCCGGTCATGTACATTAAAACTATTTGTACTTATGTTAGATAGAATTTTACAATTATCGCTTGATAACAGGTTGCTGGTAATATTACTGGCTGTAGTACTTATGGTAGCCGGTCTGCAAATTGCCTCCCGTATGGATGTGGATGTATTTCCTGATATTACAGCCCCAACGGTAGTGGTAATGACTGATGCCCACGGAATGGCTGCAGAAGAGGTAGAACGACTTGTTACTTTTCCCATTGAAACGGCAGTGAACGGGGCAACAGATGTACGCAGGGTGCGCTCAGCATCATCACAGGGATTTTCTTTTGTTTGGGTAGAGTTTGACTGGGGTACGGATATTTTCAGAGCACGACAGATCGTTAGTGAAAAGTTGGTTCAGGTTACTTCTGTAATGCCTGATGGTATAGGAATACCTACACTTGCTCCCCAGACTTCCGTTATGGGAGAAGTAATATTCCTGGGTTTGCAGGCAGATAGCACAAGCATGCTCGATTTGAGAACTATTGCAGAGTGGGATATCAAACCTGTATTACTGGCAACTGAAGGAGTTGCCCAGGTTACTATCATTGGCGGAGATTATAAGCAATACCAGGTACTGGCCGATCCGCAGCGGATGAGACATTTTGGAGTAAGTTTAAAAGAACTGGAAGAAATCTGTAAAAATATAAGCCATAATTCTCAGGGAAGCGTTATAAGGCAATACGGAAATGAGTTTGTTGTGCGAGGTATAGCCCGCACCAACAATCTGGAGCAATTAGGTGCATCACTTGTAAAATATACCGATGGAGCGCCCGTTCGGGTTAATGATGTTGCTGACGTTAAAATCGGTGCTGCTGTAAAAATGGGACATGGTTCACAAAATGCATCTCCTGCTGTTATTCTTTCCATCTCAAAACAACCCAATGCAAACACAATTAAACTTACCCGGGCAGTTGAAGATAACCTTACGGATTTAAGACTTTCACTTCCACCTGATGTGATCATCGATACATCAATTTTCAAACAGGCTGATTTCATTGAAACAGCTATCAATAATGTACAAAGGGTATTGATAGAAGGTGCAGTGCTGGTTATTATCATTTTGCTGTTGTTTCTCATGAGTTTCCGCACTACAATTATTTCCCTGATTGCTATTCCTTTGTCTTTGCTTTCGGCCGTTATTGTATTATATCTGTTAAATCTAAACATTAATACTATGAGCCTTGGAGGTATGGCAATCGCTATTGGTTCACTGGTAGACGATGCAATAATTGATGTGGAAAATGTATACAAACACCTCAGGAGGAACGTTAAATTACCCGGGGAAGAAAGATTGCCAGTACTCTCAGTTGTATATAATGGATCAAGTGAAATCAGGCCATCAATACTGAATGCCACCATTATAATAATAATAACCTTTAT
>CAYXIT010000079.1:9222-13049 GCA_964465275.1 uncultured Bacteroidales bacterium
TATAAACATCTGCGCCGTAATATTTTACTTCCGCCTGAAGAGCGAACACCTGTGCTGAAAATTGTTTTTGATACTTCCAAGGAAATCCGATCATCCATTATAAAGGCTACCCTGATTATTATTGTGGCTTTTATTCCCCTTTTCTTTCTCACCGGAATGGAAGGCCGTATGCTGCAACCCCTGGGGATTGCTTTTATTGTTTCACTGGCAGCATCATTACTTGTAGCCATGACACTCACACCGGTATTAAGTTATTATCTTCTCACAGATGAGAATCGCCTGAAAAAAGCAGTTAAGGAACCTTGGTTAAGCAGAAAATTAAATAGCTGGTACAAATCCTCTTTACAAAGATCAATGAATAACAAAATAAAGTTTGTTTTGGGCACATTGGTTTTATTTTTTATTGCATTGCTTGCCTTGTTTAATATGGGAAGAAGCTTTTTACCTGAATTTAATGAAGGTGCTTTAACCATAAGTGCTGTTAGCCAGCCCGGAATCTCTCTTGACGAGAGCAACGAAATCGGAAATTTACTGGAAAAGGCCGTTTTAGCCATTCCGGAAGTTACAGGTACTGCCCGCCGCACCGGTCGCGGAGAACTTGATGAACATTCCCAATCTACCAATAGTGCTGAAATTGATATCAACTTTCAGTTGAATGACAGGTCGATGGATACTTTCATGGAGGATATCCGCGAAAAACTGGGCTCAGTGCCCGGTGTCGCTTTTACTGTGGGCCAACCTCTTGGCCATCGCATTGACCATATGATATCGGGTACAAGAGCCAATATTGCCATAAAAATCTTCGGCGAAGACCTTAGCACACTTTATCTTACCGGAAAACAGATTGAAGCCGCAATCCGCGATATTCCCAACCTGGTGGATGTTACAACAGAAGAGCAAATAGAAGTGCCGCAGATTCAGATACTTGCCAATCGCGAACGTCTCGCGTATTATGGTATTAAGGTGGGAGAGTTTACTGAGTTTGTCGAACTGGCTTTTGCAGGAGAAAAAATGACTGAAATTTATGAAGGCCAGCGAAGTTTCGACCTTATTTTGCGTCTTAATGAAGATTATACCCGTGATTTGGAAGGTTTGGAAAATGCTTTAATACAAACTGCTGATGACCGTAATATTTCTCTTGACAAAGTTTCGTCAATTGTTTCCTCAAGCGGACCGAACACCATAAGCCGGGAAAATGTGCAACGCAAACTTGTTGTTTCTGCCAATGTATCCGGTGGAAGCCTTACAAAGGCTGTAGATCAGATTAAAGAGCGCATTAGGGAAGATATAGATCTGCCTGAGGGTTACAGGATTGAGTATGGCGGGCAATTTGAGAGTGCAGAGGAAGCATCTCGGATATTGCTTATTACCTCCATACTGGCCATTGGCGTTATTTTTCTGCTTTTATTTCAGGAGTTCAGGAATCTTAAGATATCTGGTATTGTTTTGCTTAATTTACCGCTGGCATTGATCGGGGGTGTTTTTGCCATCTGGATTACTTCAGGTGTGTTGAGTATACCTGCAATTATTGGGTTTATTACTCTTTTCGGGATAGCTACTCGTAACGGAATCCTGCTCATAAGCCGCTACCAGCGGCTCGAAAAGAGCGGAGAAAGTATTGAAGGCAGTATTCTTCAGGGATCGGTTGACCGGCTAAATCCCATTCTGATGACTGCACTTACTGCCGGTCTGGCTCTTATTCCGCTTGCTTTGCGTGGCGACGTAGCCGGTAACGAGATCCAAAGCCCTATGGCTAAGGTTATTTTAGGAGGTTTGCTGACTTCAACCTTCCTGAATATTTACCTTGTACCTATCGTTTATAGTATTTTCAAAAGTCGTGAAATCAATAAAAATAATAAGCCATGAAAACTCATCCGGTATTTATTATATTAATGTTTTTATACTTATCTGCTGCTCCACAATCCGGAATTTATCATGTTTTGCAGGAAGTCTGGAAAAACAACACAGGCTTGAAAGCACTCCAACAGCAACTGGCTGCCGACAGCCTTTCTTTCAAAACCGGAATATTTCCTGCTGACCCTGATTTTGAATTTGCATATTTTTTTGGAAGACCTCAGGACCTAAGCAATAAAGTAAATATTTCGCTTGTCCAGAGCTTTGATTTTCCAACAGCTTATACCCACAGGAACAGAATAGCAAAATCAAGTATCGAACAGTTGAATCAGATTTATGAAAAGCAGGTCAGGGAATTGCTTCTTGAAGCACGGCTCATTTCCCTGAACATTATTTATTTGAATGCTCTGGCAGTTGAATATGAAAAAAGACTTGGTCATGCCCGGCAAATGGTTGATGCATATAACCGTATGCTTGAAGCCGGAGAGTCAGGAATCATTGAATTGAATAAGGTAAAGTTGAATTTTCTCAACCTTCAACAGAAATCAGAACAAATATCAATTGACAGGCAGGCATTGTTACAGCAACTGCAGGCACTTAATGGAGGAATGGAAATTGAACTGAATGAGACATCATTTGATGTTGTTATAATCCCTTCAGATTTTGATCAATGGTATGAAAATACTGCCAGGCGTATACCCCGTTTACGATGGTTGAAAATGGAGGCTGACATTAGTCGCAAACAGGAAAAACTGCAAGCCACCCTGAATTTGCCGGGTTTATCAGCAGGTTATGTGAGCGAAGAGTTTACTTTTGAAAGTTTCCGGGGGTTCGTTGTAGGTATTTCTATTCCCCTTTGGGAGAATAAAAACAGGTTGAAACATGTAAGATCAAAAACCTATGCTATTGAGAATTTAATATCTGATCAGGAAGTGCAGATTCAAAACCAATTGAAACAGTATCATAGCAGCGCACTCAGTATTCAGGCTACACTTAATGAATACAAACCCCTCGTTCAATCGGTTGATAGCTCTGATTTGTTGAGAAAATCATGGGAGGAGGGTGAGTTGAGTCTTACAGGTTATTTGCTTGAACTATGAAAGTGTTGAAAATATAATAAAATTAGAATGGAAGCTGAGTAAAGCCGCGGCTAACCTGAATCAGTTTTCTGAATTGTAAAATCCGCTGAATACATATTGAGTTTTATTAATATTGTATTGTATTAGATTATTACCTAAGTTTGCAAATATAACAGCACAATATTTAGTTGCTGATTGTGCAAAAAACCTTGATATTATGGTACTTAAAATCTCTAATCTTGAGGCTTTTATTCTGGTAATTGTTATGAATTACCTGGCCAATGCCCTTCCCATCAATGGAAAAACAACAGGAGAGCTCTCAGCAGAATATCCCAATCTGTTTGTTCCTGCGGGTATTACTTTTTCAATCTGGGGTATCATTTATCTGCTGCTGGCTGCATTTATCGTCATGCAATTTATGGACGCCAACAAAGAATTGGTTTCAGCCATAGGCTGGGCCTTTGTGCTCAGCAGTATTTTTAACGCGTTATGGATAGTGGCATGGCATTACCAGAAACTTTCACTATCTCTCTTAATTATGTTGGGTTTACTGGTTTCTTTGATTTACATCAATTACCAGCTCAGGGGATTTCCTTCAGGTTTAATTAAAGCAACATTCGGCATTTATCTGGGCTGGATATGCATTGCCACCATTGCCAATGTTACTGCTTTGCTGGTAAATTACAACTGGGGAGGCTGGGGCATACCGGAAGAAGCCTGGGCAATTATCATGATCGGAGCGGGTTCTTTGATTTCTGCTGTTGCACTTTTACGGTTGAATAATCCTTTTCTTGCTCTGGCAGTGATATGGGCATTTATTGGCATTGTTATAAAACGACAGAATGATTTTACTTCTATCGTTATTGCTGCTGTTGCAGGAGCGCTGTTAATGCT
>CAYXIT010000079.1:13059-15153 GCA_964465275.1 uncultured Bacteroidales bacterium
GTCTTCCCTAGAATCTGAACTTCACACGGGGGATGATTATCTAGATGAACTACTGCAACAGGCTCTCAACAGCAAGTTCTTTCTGTCTCGCTATAACATCGTTGGTTGATTCCTTCCTCTTACTGCTATTTCCAGTAATTCGTACATGGGTTTGTCTTTTTGCGGGTACGCTTGCAATTTTCAAAACCCCACTGTATTGAAAAATATACGTCCATTCCGTCCATGTCATTGATATTTAAAATTCCACCAGCCTGTTCAGCGCCAATAGTAAGGAAACCTATCCTGAAAGCAATACCTGCCCTGGGCAACCTGTATTCGTGAAGAGTAAGTGGCAATGATACACTGAACCAACGGGTTTCATAGCGGGGCACAAAACCTATGTACGAAGGTCGTGAAACCCGGGTTTTGGCAACCGGCAGATCCTGTACCCACAGGAAATAGGCAAAAAAGTTGTTTCCCAGGCTGTAATCGGCCTGGATACTCGCTGCTGTTGGAAGATACATCCTGAAGGATTCTCCCTCAGCACGGGTTATCTCACCTGAAATCAAACCTTCTTCCATCTCATCCAGCATGTCGTTAAAGTTATTATATGTCTCTGTCTGCGGATTCTCCCAGACAAGCGCTACTTCTTCAAATTTGTTATATTGTACGTTCTGGGTCATGTTTACAAATCCGATATCCAGCAGGGAGAAACTGATCTGGTAATTATACGGATCATCGCTTATAGCAGTGTATAATCTATCCCGACCCTTTTTTTGAAAATATTTCGAATTTTGTGTGTATGAAATGCCAAGATCGAATGAAAAACCACTACCCCTGATAAGATTATCTGTTCCGGTGAACTCAAGGGTATTATAATTCATTGGTAATGCCCCGTAAGCTTCAAAATCGAATCTGTTTATAAAAACGTTTCGCTGGGGAGTAACAAAATAATCCAGTTCGTCTGACCTTGCTGATGCTGCATGATAAGGCAGCAGCAACCTGGCGCTTGCTCCGGCGGTAAGACTATATGAGCGGCGGCCTGCCAATTCGGTAGCATAGCTCATTCCGGCCTCCAGCCAGCCCAATGTAGCCATTTGAAAGGGTTTGGGTTCGGTATAAATAATATCGTGCTGGGGGGAATAGGTAAGTCCTCTGCGCGCAAAGCGGAGCATATGTCCCGGGACCCTGTTCGCTGAACTTAAAGTTCGCAGGGCATTGGTAAAAGCAAAAACATGTTTTTTATACCGGAACCGAACCGCTGGTCCCTGCAGCCGTCCGTATAAATATCCGTTGTAGAGTTCTTCCTGTTGCCTTTCTGAAAAGTAATTATCGTAATTTTCAAGTATACGAGACCTGAAGCGGATAAAATCACCTGCCCTGAAATCACCTGCCGGTAGATAAAGGTAGTTGTTTTGCGCGCCAATATGTGCAGTAACAAGGCTGAAGTCAATACAATTGGGAGAGTGGTAAAGCAGAGCGGGATTGATCAATCCACGGTTAACTCCTGAGTATCTGTCTGAAACAATTCCTGCCATATCCTGGGCATGAGCTTCTTTTTTACATACAAAAAAGATAAAGCCGGAAAAAATGAATAGGGGAAATAGATATTTTCTCAAAAAATGAATCATCACATAAAGGTAACTATTTGATCCGGGAAATATTTTGAATAATCATATTTTAAACCTGCATAAGATTTCACCAGGAACAAAATCCCGAAATATTTATAATGTTAAAAAAAGTTTCTTAGTATGAACTCTATTTGCTTATAACTTGTTTAATCTATTTAATAAATCTGACGAAATTTATTCATATGATAAATAAAAGCATATCTTTAGTTCGCAGCACATTTCTGTTGTTTGCATTAATATTTTCATCGACAGCATTTTACTCCTGTGGTTCCGGTGGTGCCGATAATCAGCAGCCGGGCTCCAGAATGGTTCTGGCTGAAGGGTATAAAGCAGAAACAGAGCCTTACACTATTAGTATAAATGCCACAGGAGAACTTCTCCCGTGGGAGGAAGTGGAACTGAGAACTCCCATAGCAGGAAATGTACTGGGAATTTATTTCGAAGAAGGACAATTTGTGCAAAAAGGAGCCCTCCTTGTTAGAAT
>CAYXIT010000079.1:15163-16418 GCA_964465275.1 uncultured Bacteroidales bacterium
AACTGGTTTCCGCAGAAAATGAATTGAATCGAAACCGGCAACTGTTGGAAATTGAAGGGGCCAGCAAGGAGGATGTTGATCAGTCCGAGGCCCGTGTAAATACCCTTAAGGCACAAATAGAAGAGCTGGCAGTTCGCATTGATCTGGCACAGATCAGGGCGCCTTTTGCCGGCAGACTAGGTATGCGAAACTTCAGTCAGGGTGCTTTTCTTTCGCAGGGCGATATGATAACCCGTATTGTGCAAACGAATAAATTGAAAGTCAGTTTTGATATTCCGGCAAAGTATGCTTTACTGGCAAAGGAAGGATCAGATGTAAAAGTGATATCATCTTCCCGGGGTGATACTATCATGGCCAGGATATATGCGGTTGATCCGGTTATCAACCCCAATAGTCGTAGCTTAAAACTACGCGGTGTTATTGATAATCTTAACGGTACTTTCGTGCCTGGAGATTTCGCCCAGGTGTCAATGGATGTGGAACAAAATGAGAATGCAATTCTTATACCTGCCGAATCTATCATTTCTGAACTGAACACCCAGGTGGTTTACCTGGCCCGTAACGGAACTGCCGAGCGCCGTGAAGTAGAGATAGGAACCCGAACCCGTGGGCGGGTGCATATCATCAGTGGTATATCAGAAGGTGATACCGTTTTGATTACAGGACTGATGGATGTGCGGGATGGAGCAGATATTGATGTTACCCGCTTAAATCAGGAGGCCGGCCAATGACATTGTCTGACATAAGTATAAAACGGCCGGTACTGGCAACAGTGTTTGCCATAACCATTGTAATATTCGGTCTGGTAGCCTTTTTAAGCCTTGGTGTCAGGGAGTATCCAAGTGTCGATCCACCAGTTATTACCGTTCGTACTGATTATCCGGGGGCCAGTGCCGAGATTATGGAATCGCAGATTACAGAACCCCTTGAAGAAGCCATTAACCGTGTAGAGGGAATAAAAACTCTCAGTTCTATAAGTTCAACCGGGCGAAGTACTGTAACAGTTGAATTTGAGTTGGGCAGGAATCTGGACAATGCTGCCAACGATGTACGTGATCGTGTAGCACAAGCCGTTCGGAATCTGCCACCCGATGCCGATCCTCCCATTGTGTCAAAAGCTGATGCCGATGCACAGACTATTCTTACCATTACCCTTTCCAGTGATCGAAGAAACCTGCTTGAGCTTACCGATATTGCACAGAATGTTTTTGCCGAAAGGCTACAAACCATTGAAGGAGTCAGCCAAACCATCATA
>CAYXIT010000080.1:0-2647 GCA_964465275.1 uncultured Bacteroidales bacterium
TAAAAATAAAAAATTAAAATTAATAAATCGGTCCGTAAGATTAAATTGTGGCTTTTTTAAGAAACGTTATCAGAAAGCAGTTGTTTGTCAATAACAAAAAAAAAGCTGCCTGATACAAATTGCAGGCAGCTAATATATATTGTTTAAGAAGTACTTTTAACCGGTATAATAACCTTTTTCACGTGCTTCTTTTAATGCTTTGCTAAACCCAACCTTGTTGATAATGCGGATGGCTTTGGCTGAAACCTTTAAAGTTATCCAACGATCTTCCTCCGGATGATAAAATCTTTTGTCCTGAAGATTGGGAAGAAATCTTCTTTTTGTTTTTATATTGGAGTGTGATACACGATGACCTGTAATGGGTCTCTTTCCTGTTATCTGACAAACTCGTGACATCTGCTGAAATATTTATAAATTGAATACTAAATTTTTTATCTCTTTTTTAAGGAGTGCAAAGTACGGCATAATTTTTCTTTCTGACAAATAATTTCTGGTTTTTTTCATTAGCATTATTTGAACTGAGAATAGCTGGAGATAATAACTTCTGATGTTTTGTGTTTCAATAATATAAACCAGACATGTTTATTGGTTTGGAAAAAAATTTACTTATGATTAATTTTATTCAACATTAAAATGTTTCTGTTTGTGTATAGAATTCTTACTCCTGATAAAAATACCTGCTTTGACAGATTACTATAAAATATTAGGAATTTCTCACAATGCGCACAATTATGAAGTGCGTCGTGCTTTTCGCAATAAGGCAAAATCTCTTCATCCTGATGTAAATCCTGATAAAAAGGCACATGAAGATTTTAAAAAGCTCAATGAAGCTTATCAGGTTCTTTATGATGTAAAAAAACGCAGGATTTACGATATGATGTTGAATAACAACGTTCCTTCACAAAGAGTTTATTACAGACCCGGAAATATAAATTACAGAGAACGCAGACCTCAAAATCCCCGTTATTATACAAACTATGAATCCAATGCCGAATACGAAAAGTTTGAAAAATATTTTGATTTTATCCTGTTTATTACCCTTGTTTTTATAGGATGCTTTTCTCTTGTATACGGACTTTACAGGCTCTGGTATAAGCCTATTGAAGAAATAAATCCTTACCCCGGTATAGCTATGGGTATTTTTTTTACTTCGTTATTGATTATAATCTGGAGATATAAGAATAAACTTTCTGAAAAAAGGTAAAAATGTTCTTTTTTATTCAGAACTATTTGCTGTTCCATATGCTCCATGCTGCTTCTGCTTGTTGATGCAGCATAAACAAACCGTTTACAGTTTTACACCCCCTTTTTTTTCCCTGCTGCATAAAAAGTGTTTCTGCAGGATTATAAATCAGGTCGTAGAGTACATGATTTTTGGTAAGGCTATAATAAGGCAGGTCTGGAAGTTTTTCTGTATGGGGATACATGCCCAGGGGCGTAGTATTTATGATAAGAGTATAATCTTCAAGTGATTTTTGCTTAATATCAGAGTAACTGATCTGACCTGGTTTTCTCGGATTGCGGGTTACAAAATTAATTAGACAGTTTTTCTTTTTCAGAACCCATTTTACTGCTTTGGCTGCTCCACCGGTGCCAAGTATGAGTACTTTTTCAGGGACGTTTATTTTGAAATGTTCCAGACTTTTTTCAAAACCAATAACATCCGTATTATAACCCCTTAAAAACAAGTTATTATTGCTGCGAATGAATTTTATAGTATTAACAGCACCAATATCTGCTGCTGATAAATCGAGGTCGTGTAAAAACGGGATGATATTTTCTTTATGGGGAATGGTAACATTCAACCCATGTAGATTTGGATAGGATGATATCAACTCCGGGAATGCAGAGAGGTATTCTATTGGAAATAATTCGTAATAGTGGTTTTTAAGGTTTTCTTTGCTGAATTTCTCAGAGAAATAATTCGCTGACCATGAATGTGAAACCGGATAACCGATTAGTCCGAAAACTTTTTCCATATTCAAAAATTGATTTTATGAGGTATGTTGACTGGCCTTTTCTTTTCGGGCAGCAAATACATCAAAAAGGAATATAATAAGGAAACCTGCCAGCATGCAAATTATTATTTGCAGTAACATAGGGTCGTTACCTGTAAGTATTTCATATTGAGCCGGTGATATGCTTTTTTCAGTTAATGGAACCTGTTCACCTATGCTGTTTATATGGTAGGATGTGATTTCTTTCCAGGGCCAGAGTTTGTTGAGTGAACCGATCATAAACCCTGTTAATAATGCCATTGTGGCATTATGGAATTTTTTAAAAAACCATGAAATGATATTCGAGAAACTTATAATTCCTGCAACACATCCTATTCCAAAAATGATTATAATATTTATCTGAAGATCCTTAACCGCATTAAGAATGAACTCATATTTACCCATAAGCAGCAATATGAAGCTTCCGGATATGCCAGGCATGATCATGGCAGTAATGGCAATAGCTCCTGATAGAAATATGAACCAATAAGCTTCAGGTGTTGTGGCCGGTGTAGCAATTGTAATATAAAGTGCTATTGCGGTACCTGCAATAAGCATAAATACAGATATTGTATTCCAGTGATTAATTTTTTTCCCCACATGAAGGACCGATGCAATAATTAGCCCGAAGAAAAATGCCCAGACCAGCT
>CAYXIT010000080.1:2726-13411 GCA_964465275.1 uncultured Bacteroidales bacterium
AGAGAGAATATACTTATTAAAACCCCTGAGAAAACAGCAACCAGGAAGTTTCCGTTGATATGCTTCCAGGCAGCGGGGATACCGTTCTTGAAAAGTATCTTAAAAAATGCTCTGTCAACCGATTTAATGCTGTTTATAAGTTCCTGGTAAATACCTGTAATAAAAGCAATTGTTCCGCCTGATACACCGGGAATAACATCTGCTGCTCCCATTCCCAGGCCCCTGGCGGTAAGAAGGGCATAATCACTTATTTTTCTTTCTGACATCAGTGGAGATAATTAAGATCAGACCATATAGAATAAAATCAGGCTTGTTTTCGTCTATTTGATTTTAAATTTTTGAAATTCCTGGGGCAGAAAATCGAAAAAAGTATCCCCTCTAAGTCCCAGTCGCAGGGTTTCCAGGGGTATCATATCTGCCGGAGCAATATTTCCAAGGTTCACATTGTAGCCAAGTAGCTTAATAAACCACACCTGTTGATTCTTCAGCGGGGCTTCCCAGATAACCTTCTCCGAAGGGATTGATTTGAGGATGTCTTCAATAAGACTGGTATCAGCTGAGCCCGAGCGGTTATAGATACCCACCGTACCACTTTCACGTGCTTCTCCGATTACATAACTGCTGCCAGCTTCAAGCTCTTCTTTCATTTGCTCAATCCATTGTCTGTGATCAGCAACAACACTTGAATCCTTTGCACCCACTTCGCTTAAAACAGTTCTGTTTTTTGCAAAATGTGCAATATATTTACATTTTTCTTTCTGATCAATGATCATACTGCCATCAGAAATTTCTACAGCATCAACACCAAGATCATCAATGTATTTTTCGAAAAAATCTATCTGTTTACGAATAAAACATGCTTCAAAAAAAGTACCTCCCACATACACCTTAATACCAGCATTGCGATAAAGCTGAACCTTTTCCTTTACGTTGCGGCTAACCAATGATGTACCAAAACCCAGTTTGGCAAAATCAATCAGATGGCCGGCTACCTGGATAAGGTCTTCGGTTTCACGTAAACTCAGGCCCTTATCCATCATCATGGCAATACCCTGTGTTCTTGGCCTGGTTTCCCTTTGGGGTAAATGTAACATATCTGTCATACTAATTTGATATTTATGATATACATCTGTTTAAGCAAATAAGAACTTTCAGAATGTGAATTAAGAATGTTGAAGAAAAAAACGGGATAAAAGTAACCAATTTGAATTACTTGGCATACATATCAATCAGCATTAATATATCCGGGTTTGTTTTGAGCTCAGGGAATTGATCAAAAACCGAATTATGTTTTTCAAAATCCATCATTAATGCTTCTTCAAAAAAGTAAGATGCTTCTTTACTTTTGCTAAGCAGATATAGATAGGCTGCCATTCTGTAATACAGAACAGCACTATTGGAGAATTTATTCAATGCGGATTGTATAATGTTTACTGATTCTTCCAACTCTTTCTTTTCAGCCATTGCATCTGCATAATCTATCCTTACAGTTTCTTCTTCCGGGCTGGATTCAATTGCTTTTTGAAAAAAGGCGGCACCTTCTTCAATGTTATCCTGAGCCATATGAATATCTGCGATAATACAAAGATAACCGGTATTGTCGGGGTCAAGATCTACTCCTTTGTTGAGATAATCCAAAGCTTTTTTTTGATTCCCAAGTTCATGCTCACATACACCCATTCCTATCCAGGCATCAGGAATATCAATTTGTAAACCTGTAGCTTTTTTATAATAAATACGGGCATTTACATAATCTTCTGATTTCTCATAACATTCTCCTATGTAATAATATTTCATGGCATCACCTTCATCATTCTCGAGAGATTTTTTGTATGCTTCGATGGCTTCACTGAACTTCTCATTGAGACTTAAGGCGTAACCAAGATGAAACCATGTAGGAGTATGATCGGGTTCTATGGCAATTGCAAAATCAAAAGATTCACAAGCCTTTTCATAAAGCTCGGCATTTATGTAGGAAACCCCCAGGTTAAACCATGCTTCAACGGAGTAAGGGTGTCTGTCGATAAGTTTGCTGAAAAAGCTAATGCTTTCTTCTGTTAATGAAAGCAGATCGAAACAATAAGCTGCCTCATATATTGCAAGATCATTCTCTGGGTTCAGGTCCAGGGCTTTGGTAAGGTATTCCAGGGTTTTATCAAAGTTACCCATGTTCTCATACTCAAAAGCAATGTTACAATATATATAATCAGGCTCATCGGCATTACTTATGGCCTTGTTAAATTCTTCTATGGCTTTTTCATAATGCCGAAGCTGAGAATATATTGCACCTTTTGTAAGGAAAACATCAGAGTTATCGGGTTCAAGGGCTTCAATATCTTTTAAAATATCAAGGGCTCTTTCTTCTTTATTGGTGCTTGCAAGTAGTTGAGCTCCTCTTAACATCAAAGGAACAGATCCGGGATGAACTTTAAGTGCATAACCTGAAATTTGCTGTGCTTTTAGATAATCTCCGGTAATCACATATCTTTCATTCCTTCAGCACCAACTTTTTCAATTATATCGTTAAGTTTATTGCTCATGTAGTCAAAAATATTGTGTCAGATACAACTGTTTGATCTTTTATTTCCTCTTAATAAATCAGTTCAAAAATCATGCTATGTATTTTGACGGTACAAAGTTACGAAAAAACCGGCATGGGTATTTTTCCGGTAACTTATTCATTTAAAAGTATGAAATTTTAACTTTCATCAATGGGGTAGTTATACTTAATTTTTCAACGTTTTATTAACAATTCTTACCAAAGGAAAGCAGAGTGAAAGTCTAAAAATTAGCTGGCCAAAACAATAATTAATGATAATTTTGCAAAAATTTAAAAGTTCAAAATAATGTTTGATAATTTATCGGATCGACTGGATAAGGCCTTTAAACTCCTGAAAGGTCAGGGACATATAACCGAGATTAATGTTGCAGAAACTTTAAAAGATGTAAGAAAAGCATTACTCGATGCTGATGTTAGCTATAAAATTGCAAAGAACTTTACAGAAACAGTAAAGGAAAAAGCATTGGGGCAAAATGTTCTTACTGCTGTTTCACCAGGGCAGTTGATGGTGAAAATAGTTCATGAGGAGTTAACTGCGCTTATGGGTCATACCAATGTTGATATCGACCTGAAAGGCAGTCCGGCAATTATTCTTATTGCAGGTTTGCAGGGTAGTGGTAAAACAACTTTTTCTGCAAAACTGGCCAATTATCTGAAAAACAAAAAGACTAAAAAGGTTTTACTGGTCGCAGGTGACGTTTATCGCCCCGCGGCCATTGATCAGCTCAAGGTTCTGGGTGAGCAGATCCAGGTGGAAGTATTCACCGAAGAAGGTTCAAAGGACCCGGTGGGTATAGCAAAAAAAGCAGTTAATCATGCAAAAACAATGGGGCATAATGTCGTTATTGTTGATACTGCAGGTCGTCTGGCAATCGATCAGCAGATGATGGATGAAATTGCATCACTGAAAAGAAATCTTAACCCCCAGGAAACCTTGTTTGTTGTTGATGCTATGACTGGTCAGGATGCAGTAAATACTGCCAAAGCTTTTAATGATCGGCTTGATTTTGACGGGGTAGTGCTTACCAAGCTTGATGGTGATACCCGCGGTGGTGCTGCGCTTACTATCAGATCGGTGGTTGAAAAGCCCATTAAGTTTGTGGGTATTGGTGAAAAAATTGATGCACTGGATGTCTTTTACCCAAAGAGGATGGCAGACAGAATTCTCGGAATGGGAGATATCGTTTCGCTGGTTGAAAAGGCCCAGGAACAGTTTGATCAGGAAGAGGCACGTAAGCTTCAAAAGAAAATTGCAAAAAACCAGTTCAATTTTGATGATTTTCTTAAGCAACTGCAGCAAATCAAGAAAATGGGTAATGTGAAAGACCTAATGGGGATGATACCTGGGATGGGAAAGGCTATGAAGGATGTGGACCTTGAAGACGATGCTTTTGCCGGAATTGAAGCCATTATCTATTCAATGACGCCTGAAGAGAGAGCAAACCCTGTCATTCTTAATGGCAGCCGGCGAAAGAGAATTGCCGAAGGGAGCGGAACAAGTATACAGGAAGTGAACCGGCTTATAAAACAGTTTGGCGATACACGTAAGATGATGAAAATGATGTCTGGTGGCGGAGGTAAGCTTATGAATATGATGAAGGGTGCTCCCGGAATGAACAGATAGCGCTTTTTTTCTATTCTTTTCAATCAAATTTATCAAAACACACTTTAAAAGATTTAAATACAATGGAACTTATCGATGGGAAAAAAATTTCAGCAGAGATAAAGAAAGAAATTTCAGAGCAGGTTAAAGTAATGATAGATGCTGATGAAAGACCTCCACATTTGGCAGCTATTCTTGTTGGCAATGATCCTGCAAGTGAAACATATGTGGCAAGCAAAGGAAAAGCCTGTAAAGAAGTAGGATTTGATTCATCTACCTATAAGTTCGAAAGCCATATTGAAGAGAAAGAATTACTCGAAACAGTAGAATTTTTAAATAATGATCCTGAAATTGATGGGTTTATTGTTCAACTACCTCTGCCTGAGCATATAGATGAAGAAAAAGTAATACAGGCAATAAAGCCTGAAAAAGATGTGGATGGGTTCCATCCGGTAAATGTGGGTCGCATGACTATCGGCCTGCCTTCATATGTTTCGGCCACCCCAAATGGAATAATGGAATTGCTGAAACGTTCAGGTATTGAAACCGAAGGTAAGAACTGTGTTGTATTGGGACGTAGCAATATTGTGGGACGTCCGGTTAGTATTTTAATGTCAAGAACAACAGATCCGGGTAATGCCACTGTTACTGTTTGCCATAGCCGTACGAAGAATTTAAAGGAAATCACATCAAAAGCTGATATTCTCATCGTAGCCATCGGAAAGCCTGAGTTCGTTACTGCTGATATGGTTAAAGAAGGTGCTGTTGTTATTGATGTAGGAATTCATCGCGTGGAATCATCAGAAACAAAATCGGGATTTCGTTTAAAAGGTGATGTGAAATTCGATGAGGTATCTCCCAGGTGTTCTTATATTACCCCGGTTCCCGGAGGTGTAGGTCCTATGACTATTGTATCATTGCTTATGAATACACTCAAAGCCCGTAAGAAAGAAATCTATTCCTGAATTGACAAACTGTAAATTATCCAACCTTTCTGAAAGTCAGAAAAAATATCTTGACCAGGGTTTATTATTACCTGTAATGGAAATGTTTTATTCCATACAGGGTGAAGGATATAACACGGGTAAGGCAGCTTTCTTTATCCGAATTGGAGGATGTGATGTGGGATGTCACTGGTGCGATGTTAAAGAAGCATGGGATGCTTCGGTACACCCTCTAACATCTGTTGATGAAATTATAGATCTGGTAAATGCTGTTCCTGCAAAAGCAGTAGTGATTACAGGTGGTGAGCCTCTTATGTATAATCTTGATTTGCTCTGTAAAAAACTCAGGGAAAATAAAATAAGCATTTTTCTTGAAACCTCGGGAACCTATCCGTTAAGTGGCTCCTTCGACTGGATATGTGTTTCTCCGAAAATGCAGCAAAGTCCGCGTAAAGATATGCTTCAACTTGCAGATGAGTTGAAGGTGATTATTTATGATGAGTCGGATTTTCAATGGGCCGAAAAAAATGTTCCTTATATCAAAGAAAAATGCTTACTGTATTTGCAACCTGAATGGAGCAGGTACAAAAAAATGTTACCGGTTATTGTTGATTATATTCTCAAGAACCCAAGGTGGATGTTTTCTTTGCAGTCGCATAAATTCATGAATATTCCCTGATGCATATCTAGGCTGTATAAACTCTTTTCCTTCTTTTTTTTCTTATTGTAGAATGAAAATTTATTAGGTTTGTATAAAATATTCATGGTCTACCAAAATAATTTTAATCTGCATAAGGTTTTTAATTTTATAACTTCATAAATATGGCATTTTTATCGGTCAGGTACCTTTCTTTGATAATTTTACTTTTTACGTTGGTTTGGCCGTATGATATGCTTCATGCACAAAGGCAACAACGCGAATTAACCACGAGTAACAGCAGAGCTCGCAAGGCATTTGAAGATGCTGTACATCAATACAATATGCGTGATATTGAGTCTGCTACAGAAAGTTTTCAGCTTGCCATCAGACATGATCCGGAATTTATTGAAGCATATATTGTAATGGGAGAAATGTTTCAATCTGCTGAGCGATATGAAGAAGCAATGAATGCATACCAGAAGGCTATTGATATTGATCCTGAGTTTTATCCCGGTATATTTTATCAGTATGCAGAATCAGCTCTTGCATCGGGAAATTACGTTGAAGCCAAGGACAAACTCAACATGTTTCTTACATATGATCCTTTGCCGGAGAATGCCCGTCAACGTGCTGAAATATTGCTGACGAGAAGTCATTTTGGAATAGAAGCGAAAGAAAATCCCGTTCCTTTTGACCCGCAAAATCTCGGAGATGCTATAAACAGTGAACATGATGAATATGCACCTACCCTCACTGCTGATGAAGAAACCCTGATTTTTACACGGAAAAAGCCACGTGAAGACATGAACTATATCCACATGGGGCGCGAGTATGAAGATTTTTATATAAGCAGAAGAAAGGACGGGCTATGGTCTCCGGCGAAAAATCTGGGTCCACCCATAAACACACAGTTTAATGAAGGTGCTCAAAGTATTTCTGCCGATGGAATACATCTGTTTTTTACTGCTTGTAACCGCCCCGAAGGTTTAGGAAGTTGCGATATCTATTATGCACGAAAAGAAGGAGATAAATGGTCCCAACCGGTAAATATTGGCTCTCCTGTAAATACTTCTTCATGGGATTCGCAACCTTCAATTTCTCCTGATGGCCGTACACTGTATTTTGTAAGTAACCGAAGTGGAAATCTCGGCAGAATGGATATCTGGAGAAGTATACGAAAAAACGATGGACGATGGTCGGAACCAGAAAATTTAGGACCTGTAATTAATACCCGGGGGAGGGAAATGTCGCCATTCATACATCCCGATAACCAGACATTGTTTTTTGCTTCTGATGGTCATCTGGGTTTGGGAGGAATGGATCTGTTTTACACCCGGAAGGACGAAAATGGCAATTGGGGTGAGCCGGTTAATCTTGGGTACCCTATAAATACACATGCCGATGAGATATCTCTTGTGGTTGGAGCATCGGGTAAAGAAGCTTACTTTGCATCTGAAAAACAAGGCGGAGAAGGAGAGTCCGACCTATACTTCTTTGAACTATACCAGGAAGCACGACCACAAGTCGTAACATACATGAAGGGTTATGTTTTTGATGCCGTTACCAATAAAAGGCTTAAAGCGGCTTTTGAACTGGTTGATCTGACTTCAGAAGAAATACTGGTTCAGTCTTTTTCTGATCAGGTCAACGGAGAGTTTCTGATTCCCATTCCTGTTCGGCGAAATCTGGCTCTTAATGTCTGGCGCGATGGATATCTTTTCTTTTCAGAGAATTTTTCTTTCGAAGATGTGAGAACAGGAGTTGATCCTCATCATTACGATGTTCCGCTTCAACCTGTCAGGAAAGGTGAGTCAGTTGTTTTGAAAAATGTATTTTTTGAGTTTGACAGTGCCGAGCTATTGCCAGAATCTGTTGTTGAGCTCAACCGGCTATATACTTTTCTGGAACAGAATTCCGGTATACAAATCGAAATAAGCGGGCATACTGATAGTAAAGGTAGTTTTAGCTATAATAAGACACTTTCGCAAAACAGAGCTTTAAGTGTTTATAGTTACCTTGTTGATAAAGGTATTGAAGAATCAAGACTTTCATATGCCGGCTATGCCGATACAGAACCTCTTGCCACAAATGAAACGGAAGAAGGACGTGCAAGAAATCGCAGAACAGAATTTAAAGTAACCGGTAATAACAATGATTAAGATCAAAAAATTGACTAACAATGCTAAAGAATATTAATCTGAAAAAAATTCTGTTTCTTGATGTGGAAACAGTTCCCATGGTTCCCCAGTTTGAATTATTACCCGATACGTTTAAGGAATTATGGTCAAAAAAAGCTGATCGTATAAGAGGCGATCAGGACAAAACAGCTGAAGAACTTTTCAATGATAGAGCGGGTATATACAGTGAGTTTGGAAAGATTGTATGTATTTCGGCCGGTTTCTTTTTTGAAGAAGCCCATGAACTTAAATTCAGGTGTAAAGCATTTTATTCTGATGGTGAAGAATTACTGCTTACAGAATTTGCGGAAATGCTGAACATGAGTTTCAATGCACCTGATAACTATTTATGTGGTCATAATGCCCGCGAATTTGATTTCCCATATATTGCCAGACGGATGCTGGTAAATCGCATTCCACTGCCTGAGGTAATAAATCTGCAGGGTAAAAAGCCCTGGGAAGTTACCCACCTTGATACAATGGAACTCTGGAAGTTCGGTGATTATAAAAACTATACTTCTCTGACTTTGCTGGCTGCGGTATTCGGTATACCTACCCCAAAAGATGACATACAGGGTTCGGATGTGGCCAGAGTATACTGGCATGAACACGATCTTGAACGTATAGCAGTTTATTGCAACAAAGATGTAGTTACTACTGCGCGTCTTTATCTCAAATATACTTTTGCCGGAGAACTGAAAGATGAAAATATTGAATCTGTTATTTAGATCTCTGGTCTTAGAGATAAAACAAACTATGACCATCCCAAAGATGAAAAAAATGCCTTGCTTGAAGAATATATACAAGCAGAACTTAAAAACCTGATGAACTTTGGAAAGGATTCTTATCAAAATACAGCAATAAATTGTAAATCAGTCTTGTATATATAAAGATATAATAATCAGCAACTTACGGTTTGCTTTTTCGAAAACCTTTAATAACTCATGCCTACAGGTATGTTGAAAACTATATTCACGGTTTTCTTAAAATCATAATAATGGAATGGTTATTTTTGCCAGATGGAAAACACGGAGAAGAAAACAAGTAATAAAACCAGGAGGACAGCAAAAACAATATCTATAGCAGGTTTGTCGCAGATGGTAGACCATGGCAGGGTGCCACCCCAGGCAATTGATCTCGAAGAGGCTGTTTTAGGCGCTATGATGCTTGAGCAAAATGCTCTCACCAATGTTGTGGATATCCTGAAGCCTGATGTTTTCTATAAAGAAGCCCATCAAAAAATATTTAATGCAATCCATCAGCTTTTTTCTGATTCTGAACCGGTAGATATTCTTACTGTAACCCAAAAGCTTCAAAAGAACGGTGATCTTGATTCCGTGGGAGGAGCCTATTATATTTCACAACTTACCAATCGCATTGCATCTGCAGCAAATGTTGAATTTCATGCCAGGATTGTATTGCAGAAATTTCTTCAACGTGAACTCATCCGTATTTCCGATATAATAATCAGAGAATCATACGAAGATTCTACTGATGTTTTTGATATTCTTGATAAGGCAGAAAAAGAACTTTTTGCGGTAAGTGAAACTAACCTTCGGCGTAATTATGCTGATATGCCCTCTCTTGTTAAAGAGGCAATCAAACAGATAGAAAATTCACGTGACCAGGAAGGACATATTAGCGGCGTTCCTTCAGGTTTTTCTGCTATTGACCGGGTTACAGCCGGCTGGCAAAAATCTGATCTTATTGTTTTGGCTGCCCGTCCCGGTATGGGTAAAACTGCATTTGTACTTACAATGGCCCGTAATATAGCGGTTGACTTTAAAAAGCCCGTAGCTGTGTTTTCTCTTGAGATGGCCGGGGTGCAGCTTGTTATGCGCTTGATTGCCAGTGAATCGGAGCTTGCGTCAGAAAAGCTCAAACGCGGGCAGCTTGAACAATACGAATGGGAACAGCTTAATGCAAAACTCAGCAACCTCACTGATGCCCCGCTTTATATTGATGATACCCCGGCTCTTTCCATTTTTGAACTCCGTGCCAAATGCCGCCGGTTAAAAGCTCAACATGATATTCAACTTGTAATTGTTGACTATTTGCAACTGATGTCGGGCGGAAATGATAAAACCGGGAACCGTGAGCAGGAGATAAGTAACATTTCACGTTCAATGAAAAGTCTCGCCAAAGAACTGAATATACCTATCATAGCTCTGTCTCAGCTCAGCAGGGCTGTGGAAACCCGTGGCGGTTCAAAAAAACCTATTCTTTCCGACTTGCGCGAGTCAGGAGCAATTGAACAGGATGCTGATATGGTTTGCTTTATTTATCGGCCTGAGTATTACAAAATCATGGAAGACGAGCAAGGCAATTCAACAGAGGGACTGGCTGAATTTATTATAGCTAAACACCGGAACGGAGCTATAGAAGATTTACCCCTCAGGTTCGTGGACAAGTTTGCAAAATTTATGGATTACGAATCTGTTGATTTTGATTCCGGTGGCGGCCTTCAACCTTCATCAGCATTCGACACCTCCCCTCAAAATGTCGTTACCCTTCCTTCCAGAATGAATGATGACGATGATAATGATGATGTACCTTTTTAATGTTGAAAACCTGATAGTTCAAAATCCTGTCTATACGTTATAGAATGAATGATGAGAAAACTGAATAAATTTTTGAAAAAAAAATTGAAAATAATAGTGTAACCCATTGCTGTTTTCTAAAAGAATAATAAAAAACTTTTCTGTGCGTATTAAATGCAGAAAAGTTTTGTTTTTTAAAATACCAAAGATTTACGGTGTTG
>CAYXIT010000080.1:13421-14107 GCA_964465275.1 uncultured Bacteroidales bacterium
TAGTAAAAAACATAAAAATGTCAAATCAAATCAAAAATATTCGATTAAAGTTGGTGAGGTTGGTATCAACTATAGCCAGATATGTTAAGGTCCTGCTTTAGAAGTATCTAATATATGCCGATAAAATACATGTGAAACTATATTTTGAGTAAATTTATAATATGAACACGATAAAAAAGCTTTTTCTTTCAATTGTTATAACAATACTGAGCATTTTTATTGCACAGTCTGCCCATATCATGATCCCAATGGATAATTCCCAAAACAATCATTTGAAGGCATATGGTATCGCCTATTATGTGCTCACTTATGATGTGGAAGTTAGTTGGTTGCTAAACTATCGTGGTGGTAGTTTCATGTTCCCGCACCATAGCAGGTTTGAACAGGAGCTTGCAGTAAGGGGCGTTTCTTACCAGGTGATTGCTGATTTACAGGCGAATTCTATCATCAACGAAATATTGCATCCTGATGTAAATATGGAGCAGATCGTGTTGCATAAAGTACCTAAAATAGCAGTTTATACTCCACCACATAGTTTACCCTGGGATGATGCCGTTACTCTCGCATTGACATATGCCGAAATACCTTATGATCCTATATATGACGAGGAAGTACTTTCCGGGGTATTGCCCCTTTACGACTGGTTGCATGTTCATCATGAGGACTTTACAGGGCAATTCGGAAAA
>CAYXIT010000080.1:14117-15928 GCA_964465275.1 uncultured Bacteroidales bacterium
TCTGGGCGGCCTATCGTAATGCGGATTGGTATAAACGTGATGAACAGCTTTCTTTAGAGCTTGCCCGAAAGCTGGGGTTTAACCGTGTTGCTGATCTTAAACTGGCTGTTGCCAAAAGTATTCAGCAATTTGTTGCCGGTGGCGGATACATGTTTGCCATGTGCTCAGCTCCTGAAAGTCTTGATATTGCTTTAGCTGCTGAAGGGGTTGATATAGTTCATGAAGTATTTGACGGCTCCCCCATGGATCCCGCTGCACAGGAAAAACTGGATTTCTCCCGCACATTTGCTTTCCATGACTTTCAGATTGTAACCAACCCTTACGAATACGCAAAATCAAATATTGATGTACCCAAAACCGGGCGCGATCAGCGCACCGATTTCTTCTCGCTATTTGAATTCTCAGCAAAATGGGATCCAGTACCCACTATGCTTACTCAAAACCATGAAACCCTGATTAGAGGATTTATGGGTCAAACCACAGCTTTTAAAGGGCAACTTGTTAAACCTACAGTAACTATTCTTGGTGAAACACGGGCAAAGGACGAGGTAAGGTATATTCACGGAAGCTTGGGGCAAGGTACGTTTACTTTTTTTGGGGGTCATGATCCGGAAGATTACCGGCATTTTGTAGGAGATCCTCCCACCGACCTTAATTTATTTCCTGATTCACCAGGATACAGACTTATTCTGAACAATGTTCTGTTTCCTGCTGCCCGTAAACAAAAACAAAAAACCTAAACCTATTTTCGCCTCTTGTAAGTTAAAAACGCAAAGGGGTATGGATTTTTATCATCTGGCTCAAACTCTTCCCTGTCAATTAGTTCCCATTTTTCCGGATCAATATCCGGGAAAAAACTATCACCTTCAAAATTTGCATATATACGGGTGAGAAAGATTCGCCTGGCATAATGAAGACCGATCACTTGCCGGTAAATCTCTCCGCCACCGGCAACAAAAACATCCGACTCTTCCCGCACTTTACAAATAGCTTCTTTAAGGTCTGATACAATTTCACAACCTTCAGCTTTATAATCTTTTTGCCGGGTAACAATAATGGTCCTGCGGCCTGGTAAAGCTTTGCCAATACTTTCGAAAGTTTTTCGCCCCATAATCAGGGAATGACCTGTAGTTAGTTTTTTAAAGTGCTTCAGATCAGCAGGCAGATGCCACAGAAGTTTGTTATCTCTTCCGATTACATTATTATTGGCAACAGCTGCAATGAGTATTAACTTCATGTTTTTTGGTTTTTAAAAGATGATTGTCAGAATTAAACAGCCACTTTTGCTTTTATATGAGGGTGGGGATCGTAACCCTCGAGCTTGAAATCCTCGTATTTAAAATCAAAAATATTTTTTACTTCAGGATTTATTACCATTTTCGGAAGAGGCCTTGGGTCACGAGTTAACTGGAGCCTGGCCTGTTCAAGGTGATTAGAGTAAAGATGGGCATCACCAAAGGTATGAACAAAGTCGCCTGGTTGCAAATCACAAACCTGGGCAATCATCATTGTAAACAAAGCATAGGAAGCAATGTTAAAGGGTACACCGAGGAAAATATCAGCACTTCGCTGGTACAACTGACAAGATAGTTTTCCGTTTGCCACGTAAAACTGAAAAAGGATATGGCACGGTGGTAAAGCCATCTTGTTTATTTCACCCACATTCCAGGCGCTAACCATGTGTCGCCTTGAATCAGGATTGGATTTGATCTGCTCAATCAGGCGGCTTATCTGGTCAACGGGTCCTTCGGCACTATTCCAGCTACGCCACTGAGCACCATATACGGGGCCCAGATCCCCTTTTTCATCGG
>CAYXIT010000081.1:0-10449 GCA_964465275.1 uncultured Bacteroidales bacterium
TGTTATTCTGCACGTTGTAGAAAAAATCCGAAAAAAGGATTTCATTTTTCTTGATCCTGGCTTTGATCTTATCCAGGCTGTAGTGCTGCTTCTCAGTACCAAAGCTGCCTTCCATGCGGGTAGCCCTCTCCTTGTGCAGTTCTGCAGCTATGGTCAGACGCTGATCCTCATACTTTCCAGCCCGGCCTTTTCTTTTGAAATTGGTGGTGATCTTGTGGCAAAAGGATTAAAACCTGATGGTAAACCGTGGCGGATCGGTCTGGAAAGACCAGCTCCTGATATGTTATCTAAACAAGACTGGGATTATATGGTAGAGATGCATGACAAGGCTGTGGCTACATCTGGCACTACCCGCAACTATTATGAAGAAGATGGTCAGAGGTTCTCTCATACCATTGATCCGCAAACCGGCAGACCTGTGACCCATAACCTGCTGAGTGTTTCTGTTTTTGCTAATAATTGTATGACTGCTGATGCTTATGCTACGGCATTTATGGTTATGGGTCTTGAAAGATCTAGAGAGTTTCTTCAATCCCGTGAAGATCTGCAGGCATTTTTTATTTATTCCGAAGGGAAAACAGATTATGGAACCTATAAAACATCTGGCCTTGATGTGATACCCAGATCAGAACTGGAATAATGCATTCTTCTTTTTTGTAAGATGAACATCAGGCTTTAACAGCTACAATAATTTTACTATTACAAAAGAATCAAAATATTATAAAACCACTAAACCCATTTTTCTTAGATCATTCGGGTTTATTAAGGTTTATTATCAATTCAGATGATTCAGATTCTTCAGAGTTATGGCAGTCTTCCGGACTTCCGGATGCACAGGCACATGGTTTGGGTTTGCCTGTTTCGGGATCAAATGTACTTCCACAGGTTTTTTTAAATGTTTCTCCGGGAATCAGAAACATTTTAATTGCAATACCACCAATAGCTATTGCAACAAGTATCAAAGCCAGAATAAAAACTTGCATTTTATTGTCAGGTTGTTTTAAGTGTTAGCAATGGTTTTTCAATTAAAGAAACAATTCCTTATTTATAATGTTCATCAAAGAATTCACGGAAGTAAGCTTTTCATCCTGGTATCATCTTATTACTTTTATATACTTTGTTGTGATCTTATGTGAGATAGAATAATACCTGTAGCAACCGAAGCGTTAAGTGATTCAGGTTGAATCTTTTTATTTGCGTCACAATGCGCAGGAATGTATATTTTGTGTGTTATGTAATTTATAAGTTTTGCCGAAATTCCCTTTGATTCATTTCCAATTATAATAATGCCTTCATCGGGCAACTTACTGTTATAAATATTCTCTCCCTTGAGCAGTGCACCCAGAACAGGTAATTCTTTGGGTAATTTACTCAGAAAATCTTCCGATGAAGTATAATAAAGTTTCACCCGTAAAAAAGAACCCATACTTGATTGTATTACTTTCGGGTTATAAAGCTCTACGGTATTTTCAGAACAAACAATATTTTCAATGCCAAACCAATCGGCAGTACGGATAATTGTGCCCAGGTTTCCCGGATCCTGTATATTGTCAAGCAAAAGGATTAGTTTTCCATCCGGGTTTACCTCTGTAATATTTCTTCCGGGGATTTTTACAATTGCCAGTACCCTGTTTGGCGTGGTAAGACTGCTTATTCGCGTCAATTCTTTTGCTGTTACTTTATCAAACGGAATATCATGAGGGATACTATTTTCATCCAGCCAGGTATCAACAGCAAAAATATGACTGACTTCCCAATCAGATTGCTCCAGGAGTTCATTAACAGCTTTATCGCCTTCAACGACAAAAAACCCTGAATCCCGCCTGTTCTTTTTTTGTGATAAGGCCTTTATTTGCTTTATACGCTTGGCTGAAATCATATTTGATCAGGGTGAAGTATTATAAAAAGAAACCTGCCTCTTTTTCGAGGCAGGTTTACATTTAAACTTATGAAGTTGTTTATTCAGCTATTACTTCGAATTTGATATCAAAGCGAACTTCTTTATGAAGATTTACCTTGGCTTTATAAACTCCTACTTCTTTGACTGCATCACCATCAACCATTATTTTTTTGCGATCAATGTCAATATCATATTGACTTTTGATGGCATCGGCAATCTGAAGAGCATTAACAGACCCGAATATCTTACCTGACGTACCTACTTTGGCTCCAATCTTTACATGAATATCAGCCATTTTTTCAGCCAGCTTTTCAGCTTCTTTCTTTACTTTTTCTTCTTTGAAAGCTCTTTGCTTAAGCGTTTCGGCAAGCTTTTTCTTCTCTGAAGACATGGCCATAATTGCCATGCCTTTGGGGATAAGAAAATTACGGGCGTATCCGTCTTTAACGTTTACGATATCATCTTTAAATCCCAGATTGGGAACGTCTTGAATCAGAATTATTTCCATTATTTTTCCTCCCTATTTTAATAGATCCGCTACATAAGGCATAAGGGCAAGATGTCTTGCTCTCTTAACTGCTTTTGAAACTTTTTTCTGGTACTTCAGAGATGTACCTGTAAGACGGCGTGGAAGTATTTTTCCCTGCTCATTTACAAACTTTAGTAAAAAGTTAGCGTCTTTATAGTCGATGTACTTGATGCCGGCTTTTTTAAAGCGGCAGTATTTTTTCTTTTTGATATCTACAGCAATCGGAGCCAGATATCTTATTTCAGAATTTTGTTGATTTGCCATTTGTTAAAACTGTTTCCGGGTTTTTAATTATTTGGTTTCTTCAGCCTTTTTAGCTTCTTTTTCTCTGCGCCTTTTCTCATTGTATGCAATAGCAAACTTATCGAGAGAAACGGTCAGAAAGCGAATAATACGCTCATCCCTTTTCATTTCAAGCTCCATTTCTGCAATTAATGCTGGTTCAGCTTTAAACTCGATCAGGTGATAAAAACCTGTTGACTTTTTCTGGATCGGATAGGCAAGTTTGCGCAATCCCCAGTGGTCTTCAAAAACAATTTCAGCTCCTTTGTCTTTCAGATACTTCTGAAACTTACTTACCGCTTCCTTCATCTGTTCATCAGATAAAACGGGAGTCATAATGAAAACGGTTTCGTATTGTCTTACCATTTGACTTGGGTTTTAAATTTTTATAAATAATTAATTGTAAAAAATATTTCCGTATGAAAAACGGAGTGCAAAATTAATCAAAAAAATCAATTTATTAAATGTAAGATCAATATTTTTCCTGAAGATATTTCATTTTTAGAAGTTTAAATATTTTTTTGCAGAGTGTTTCTTTATTTGAGAATATAGAATTATTCTTTTAAAAAATCACTTTATTAACATATAACATATCTTGAATACTTGTAAGGGTCAGGAATACAGACATTTATTTCTTTTTTAAATTTATGGCATGGCTTTTGATTTATGATGAACAAAAAGAAACCCACTCTAAAACTTAAAGATATGAAAAAGCTAATTTTAACTCCGATCATCGCGCTCCTTTTTGCAAGCAGCAGCGTACTTACGGCGCAAAGCTGGCCAGAAGAATATCTTGGCCTGCCAGGTGATAACCTGAATCTTTACGCCGTAATGAATCTCTTCCAGGAATCTGAAACCCTTGAAGGGTTTGAAAGAAGTCTCAATGACCCCGAGAAAATGATCAATAACCTTGACCTGAACCGCGACGGATACGTGGATTATATTTTGGTATTTGATTATGTGGAAGGCGACATCCATAGTATAGTTCTCAGGGTTGCTTTGAACGATCAAGAATATCAGGATGTTGCTGTATTTACAGTACAAAAATTCCGCAATGGGGCAGTACAGGTTCAGTTGATTGGTGATGAAGCACTTTACGGACCAAATTACATAATTGAACCGGTTTATGCTGAAACTCCCAATCCGGGATATCGTGGTAATATATCCAAACCCCGAAATACCACTGTAATAAGAACGACTTATTATGAAGTTGCTACCTGGCCCGTTATTGTATATATATACAGACCTTCTTACAGGGTATGGCGTTCAGCCTGGTATTGGGGTTATTACCCAACCTGGTGGAGTCCATGGACACCGCATTACTGGCATTTTTATTACGGCTATCATTATAACTGGCACGCACATTACTACGCATATTATCGTCCCTGGAGTCATTACAGGTGCAGACATTACCATACACATTATTATACCAATATCCGTAATTATTCAACAACTGTAGTTGTAAATATCAATAAAGGAAGTTATAGAAATACTTACAGCCGCCCGGATAAAAGGAAAGAAGGTGAAGTTTTATATACTCAGAGACATTCAAGTGGCAGTACAGTAGGTAACAGAAGCAGTTCAGCTGTTAATACAGCAAACCGTCAAAGTGCAAGAGCATCATCAGGCTCAGCCGCAGCAAGGTCAAGTGAAGGAAGAAAACCGGCTGCTACAGTAAGAAATAATGATTCACGAGGTGCAGCAAGACAAAGCACTGCTCCTGCACGCACAGAACGAGTAACAAGAGGTAGTAATTCCGGAAATCGCAGTACTTCTGTAGATCGCAACTCAAGGAAGCGTAACGAAAGTTCCGCAGCACCTGTAAGAAATATAAACAGACCATCTAATGATCGTAACACCAAACAGTCAATACAAAACAATGCGACCCGGTCAGGAGAAGCATCTGCAAGATCTGCAAGGAATGAACGTAATTACTCATCAGGCAGCAGTAGTTCAAGAACCCAGCGTGCAACACCACCTGCTTCAAACCGGAGTAATACACAGTCGAAATCAGTTCAGCGCTCAGAGCGCTCAGGCGGTTCAAGACAACCAGCATCAAATGTAAGGTCTGGCAGCAATAATAGAAAAGGAAGTAGCACGTCGGTTAGCAAAAGCTCAGGTTCTTCAAGTAGGAGCGGAACACAAGCCCAGAGTAGCCGCAGCTCAAAAATGACCGAAAACAGCAGAACTTCAGGTAGAAGATAAAAATCCCAATCAATCTGTCTACCCTGGATATTAAAACCATAAAATCGCAGAACAAGCAATTATTTGTTCTGCGATTTTTTAATTCAATTCAAAATAAGTTCCTGTTTCAATAATATTGGTGTGTTTAAGTGGTATTATTTAGGAAGTGAAACTTCGTGAATTAATAGTTCAGGATTATCCGCTGCAGGATATTACCTTTGTGCACATTTTTAACTGTTTATGATTTATTATGCAGGAAGAAAATAAACCTGTTATAATTGATTGGGTAGTGCTTATTGCTCTAATGCTGACATGGGGAAGCTCTTTTATACTGATAAAAAGGGGGCTTGTTGTTTTTGATAATATCCAAGTAGGTGCTTTAAGGGTATCAATATCATTTATTGCTTTACTTCCACTGGCCTTAAGGCGCTTATCAAGATTAAGGATAAAAAATTTTCATCTTTTTCTTATTGCCGGTTTATTTGGCAATGCTCTGCCTGCCTTTTTATTTGCAAAAGCACAAACTGAGCTTGACAGCCTGATGGCAGGAATTTTAAACTCTCTCACACCACTATTTACTCTTTTGCTTGGAGTCTGGCTTTTTGGTAGAAGAACACATATCTTAAATGTATTTGGTGTACTGCTGGGATTTATTGGAGCAGCCGGTTTATTATATACGGCAGGGGAAGGGTCGGCAACCCTTAATATTGAATATTCGTTTTATGTGATATTAGCTACCATATGCTATGCAATAAATATGAATTTTATAAAGAATTTTTTAACGGAATATGATCCGATAACCATAGCTTCCCTCGCATTTATATTTATTGGCATTCCATCAGTTATTTTTTTAAGCTTTTTTACAGATTTCTTTTGGCGCATGGCAAATGTTCAAGGTAGCCTGGAGGGATTTGGATATATAGTAATTTTGTCGGTTTTTGGTACAGCTATTGCCATAATAGCTAACTTTTGGCTGATCAAGCGTACTTCCGCACTTTTTGCTTCATCAGTCACTTACTTAATGCCTATTGTTTCTGTTGCCTGGGGAGTTATTGACGGTGAGTTGTTTTTGGTTTCTTTTTTATTGTGGATTGTAATTATTCTCGTGGGTGTATATATGGCTAACCGACCTCCTCACAGACTCAGAAACCGGATTAACAAATTGTTTTATTAAGAGAGTTTGATGTTTTATACATTATTAAAATTCCTGCTGAGAATAATTTTAAAAGGATGCATTGTGTTATAAATAATTATATTTATCTTTGCACCCCGTTATAATAAAACTCAAATTTATAAATAAGCTGTAAACATGTACGCAATAGTAGAAATAGCAGGACAGCAATTCAAGATCAAAAAAGACCAGAAGATATTTGTTAGCCGTTTGGCTGCTGAAGAGGGGGCCGAAGTAGAATTTGAAAAGGTGCTCATGAAAGCCGACGGAAAAAAGATCGAAGTAGGCGCTCCTGTTGTAGACGGTGCTAAGGTAAAGGCAAAAGTACTGGCACACGTTAAAGCCGATAAGATATTGGTTTTTAAAAAGAAAAGACGTAAAGGGTATCAGAAGATGAACGGACACAGGCAGCCAATGACCCAAATACAAATAGAGGAGCTGCTCTGATAAATCATCATTTTGTAACACGGAAAAAAATAAATTATTATGGCACATAAGAAAGGAGTCGGTAGTTCGCGCAACGGAAGAGAGTCGGAAAGCAAACGACTGGGCGTAAAACTTTTTGGCGGGGAAACTGCCAAAGCCGGCAATATTATCGTAAGACAAAGAGGTACAAAACATAACCCCGGTAAAAACGTGGGTATGGGTAAAGATCATACATTATTTGCACTGATTGATGGTACGGTTGTATTCAAGAAAAAATCAGAAGGCAAATCGTTTGTTTCAGTTGAACCTGTTGCACAGTCATAAGCTCAGGCTGAATTCTCATACGTAAAGTTTAAGAACCCGCCAAAGGCGGGTTTTTTTGGTTATCAACCTTTTATTCGTTGACTTTAAAACATTAAACCATATTTTTCTAATTTTGATCTTTCTTTATTAACTGCATCAGGTTTAATATGTCCTGTCATTTTATAAATAAAACAAATTAATAGATTATGTTGCAGATACAAGTAATCCGAAACCAGGCCGAAGAAGTAGTACAGAAGCTTCTGGTGAAGAATTTTAATGCAAAAGATATTGTAGACAGACTTCTTGTTGTTGATTCAAATCGTCGTTCCACACAAAAAAAACTGGATGATGCACTTGCAGAAAGCAATTCTCTGGCAAAAGAAATCGGCAATCTTTTTAAATCGGGGAAAAAGGAAGAAGCAAATAATTTGAAAGGAAAAACTTCAGAATTAAAACAAGTTATAAAAGAATTCCAGGAGAAACTTACTAACCTGGAGAATGAACAGGATAGTTTACTTGTGCAATTGCCCAATATTCCGCAAGAAGGTGTACCGGAAGGTAAAACATCTGAAGAAAATGAAATTGTAAGCCAGGAGGGAAATATTGAAAAGCTATCATCCGATGCACTTCCGCACTGGGAGCTTACCGGAAAATATGATATTATTGACTTTGAACTCGGAACAAAGATCACCGGAGCCGGTTTCCCGGTTTATAAAGGTAAAGGGGCAAAACTTCAAAGAGCGTTAATTAGTTTTTTTCTTGATGAGGCCATTAATGCCGGTTATACGGAATATCAGCCACCACTCATGGTTAATGAAGACTCTGCTTATGGTACAGGACAATTGCCTGACAAGGACGGTCAGATGTATCATGTACCCTTAGATAATCTTTATCTCATCCCTACAGCAGAAGTCCCGGTTACAAATTTTTATCGTAATGTAATTTTGCATGAAGATCAGCTTCCGGTAAAAAGTACTGCTTATTCAGTTTGCTTCAGACGTGAAGCCGGTTCATATGGTAAGGATGTACGTGGTTTAAACAGACTTCATCAGTTTGATAAGGTCGAAATAGTCCAGGTTACTGAACCTGAAAAGAGTTATGAAACACTTGAACAGATGCTTAACTACGTATCTGGTATCCTCAGAAAACTTGAACTACCTTTCAGGGTAGCAAAACTTTGTGGTGGCGATTTAAGCTTTGCTAGTGCTATGACTTATGATATGGAAGTATACTCAATTGCCCAGAAACGCTGGTTAGAAGTTAGTTCCATTTCCAATTTCGAAACATTTCAGTCAAACCGTTTGAAATTGCGCTACAAAGATAAAAATGGAAAAACTATATTAGCTCATACACTTAACGGAAGTGCTCTGGCATTGCCCCGTATAGTTGCAGCATTACTTGAAAATAATCAAACACCCGAAGGTATCCGAATCCCTGAATCATTAGTTCCTTATACCGGATTTGATATTATTAACTGATAACACAGTTTGTAAATCAAAACAAATCAGTATTACCTGCGTTTGAATATTGAAAAACGATAAAGGAATATGAAATTCTTGCTGATATTCTTTCTTATTTTATTACCTCTCCTGGCACCGGCACAAAGGCAACATGATTCATCTGCCGATGAGCGTCTTGCAAATCAATACATGCGTGAAGGAGAATATGAAAAAGCTGTCGCACTCTTTGAAGAACTTTTCAACGATAACCCTTCTCCGGTAATATATAATAATTATCTGAACAGTTTACTTGAGTTAGAAGAGTTTCGGGATGCTGTTAAATTGGTTGAACAGCAAATCAAAATAAATCCAGGTAATGCCAGATATCAGATTGATCTTGGTTATGTTTATGATAAATCGGGAGATAGCAGAAAAATGCGCCGGTACTTTGATCAACTTATTAAAAAGATTCATCCACACCCCCCGTCAATAAATGATCTGGCAAACGCTTTTATATTCAGAAATTATTTTGACCATGCTTTTGAAACTTATATGAAGGGTAGAGATTTACTTGGAGTTTCAAATCCTTTTAATCTTCAGATTGCCTCGTTATATAGTCGTAGGGGAGAATACGAAAAAATGATGGGTGAATATGTAGATCTTCTTATTATTGATGATTCTTATATTGAAAATGTACAGGGTCTTTTACAGGATGAAATAAATGATGACCCTGAATTTGTAAAGAGTGATGCATTAAGAAGAATTCTTCTTGAACGCAGTCAGAGAAATCCATCAAAAACCATTTTTGCGGAAATGCTTCTATGGCTTTCAATTCAACAGAAGGACTTTCGAATGGCTTTACGACAAGCCATAATTCTTGACCGGCGAATGGATCAGGATGGACAACTGGTACTGGAAGTGGCCAGGTTAAGTGGTTTGAATAAACAATTTGAACCTTCACTGGAAGGATTTGAATACATTGTAAATATGGGAGATATTAACCCCTATTACCTTGATGCCCGTGTTGGATTGCTTAACGTAAAATACATGCAGGCTACTTCAGATTATAGTATTGACTATGATTTACTGGGGGAAGTAGAAAAAGAATATGAGCAAACAATAAATGAAATCGGCATTGGATCGCGTACCGTTACCTTGATAAGAAATCTTGCAAATCTTAAGGCTTTTTACTTAAATAATACTGAAGAAGCTGCAGAGTTACTGAGAAATATTATTGATACGCAAAATATATCAAATCGGGTTAAAGCTGAATGTCGTATCGAACTGGCAGATATTCTGCTTTTACGAGGACAAATGTGGGATGCACACCTGCTATATGCTCAGGTAGATAAAACATTCAGGGATGACCCCCTTGCTCATGAAGCCCGTTTTAAAAATGCACGCTTATCATTTTATATGGGTGAGTTTGCCTGGGCCAAAGCCCAGCTGGATGTAATTAAGTCGGCAACATCAAAACTAATTGCCAATGATGCTCTGTCGTTATCATTGCTTATTCAGGATAATCTTGACGAGGAGGGAAACTCAATTCCCCTTGAAATGTTTGCAAGGGCCGAAATGCATGTTTTTATGAATAATTTTGAACAGGGTTTACATGTGCTTGATTCAATTGCTGAAATGTTTCCAACCAATAAAATACAGGAAAACGTGCTAATGTCCAAAGCCGAAATAAATATAAGAACAGGAAAACATGATGAAGCAAATGACTTGTTGGCTGAATTAACAGAACATTATCCCGAAGGGCTGCTTGCATCAGAAGCACTTTTCAAAAGAGCAAAATTGTATGAAGATATGCTTGATGATAAGTATGAAGCAATGCGTTTATATGAGGTCCTCATCACAGATTATCCCGGAAGTGTATTTACAGTTATCGCACGCAATCGCTTCAGATATTTACGGGGAGATTTAATCAATTAATTAATAGTATATATTTTGCAATACGTAAAACCAAAGAAAAATCTCGGGCAGCATTTTTTGCATGATGAAGCTATTGCAAAAAGAATAACAGCAAGTCTTACCGGACATGCTAACTATAAACATGTACTGGAAATTGGCCCGGGAACAGGTGTGTTAACTTCTATGTTGGTAAAAAAAGATGATATGGACTTTTATGCCATTGAAGTGGATAAAGGTGTACTACTGTTTTCACGGACAAAACAAGGAAAGGAGTTTTTCAACAAAATCCATGGGTTGTATT
>CAYXIT010000081.1:10459-15758 GCA_964465275.1 uncultured Bacteroidales bacterium
CATGCTAACTATAAACATGTACTGGAAATTGGTCCGGGAACAGGTGTGCTCTCAAAATATCTCATGATGGATGCAAGTATTCATTGGATTGGTATGGAGATAGACCCGGAATCGGTTGAGTATCTTAAGACCAGATATCCTGAATTCACTAATCAGATTATCATGGCGGACTTTTTAAAACTTGACATAAAGAATCATTTTTCCGAGGATAAAATAGCTGTTATAGGAAATTTCCCTTATAATATCTCTTCACAAATACTATTTAAGGTCCTTGAAAATCGCAGTCAGATTGTGGAGGTTGTTGGTATGTTTCAGAAAGAAGTAGCCCAGCGAATAGCGGCCGGTCCGGGAGGGAAAGTAAATGGCATTTTGAGTGTTTTATGCAGAGCGTTTTACGAAATTGAATATTTGTTCCAGGTAAATGAGAATGTTTTCAATCCGCCTCCAAAGGTAAAATCGGCAGTAATACGGCTAAAAAGAAATCATGTAGAACAATTGGAATGCGATGAAAGATTATTTTTTAAGGTAGTAAAAACAGCATTTAACCAACGACGTAAAACACTGAGAAATTCATTAAAACAATTGAATATTAACTGGAGTGGATGCTCACTTGATCTTTCGGGTAAAAGGGCCGAAGAACTTGAAGTGGAAGATTTCATAGCAATTGTTAATGCAATACCCGAAAAGGCTTAAAATCCTTTAATATCCTACCAACAATAAATCAAAGATGCTTTAATATTATTATTTTTGCATAACATCATCAGGAATAATCTTCATTTATTATACAGAGCTTATTATGGCTAATAAAAAGCTAAAGAACTTCGAATATGCCAATCACAGCATTAAGGGAAAGACAATGTCTGGCACCAGTGATAAACTGGCTTTTTTTGAAAGTATAAATGGAGCTATATTTATCATCTGCGATGGAAATATCCTTGAAGGAATTCATGTTCAGCCCTCGGAACTGACAATTGAAAGGATTAAATATTACCTTGAGAATGAATTTGTTGATGATCCTTCTGATGCAGTCTATAATGCCATAGTTTATGCAAATGGGTTTGTTTTTGAATATGCCAGGAAAAACCCTGATTTCAAGAACCCAAGGGTAAGCTGCTCAGTCATTCTGATCAGAGATAACCAATGCTTTTACAGTGTAGTTGGAAATGCATCTGTTGACTTTTTCAATGGAAAAAAATTATTTGCATTGGCAAGAGAAGAATCGGTTCAAATGGGAAAAGATACGGTAATAAATGAAAAAAATACAGAAAAGGTTTATATAGGGAAAAGTAAAAATATTGTGCCTGAAGTGAACAAAGAAGCACTTGTTCCCCTAAATGACGATATTATTCTTTTGTCAAGTGATGGTTTTTATAATACTGTTACAGAAAGATCAGTACAGAAAATCCTGAATGATCCAATGCCTGTTCAAACCAAAGCATATCGGTTAATTGATACTGCAATTCATGCCGGAACAGAAGATTCTGCCAGTGTGCAGATCATTGCATTTTATAATCTTGATCATACACAAAGGAAATTTAGTCCGATAAAAACAAGGGCAAACAGATTATTGAGAGAAAAGTTATCGAATAAAAAAGAAGATGATAGCGAAAGTGAAAGTGAAAGTAAACAAGTTGAATCATCAACCCTGGCATCATTAAAAAGAACTCTTGAACAACCGGCTACAAAGTATACTATTATTATTTTAGCTGCCTTACTTGTTATTTATATGTTTTATGATTTGTTTCTTTATGACCCAGTACCTTCAGTTAAATTATCGCAACCCGCAGTTGATGAAACCAGCAATTTATCTGATGATGAAGAAACTGCTGCTGATTCTTTAAATGATTCAGCGAAAAAAGTTCCTGACGACAGAGTATATCGTGTACAGTCAGGTGATACCTGGGGCAGGATATACTCCCGGTTCGAGGTTTGTTCATGGTTTATAAAGAATCACCCTCCTAACAGGGGAAAATTTGATTCAGATGAAAACCCTGTGGCGGGTTCACAAATAAACATTCCTTTGATTTATTCAGGGCGCAGTGATTTAAATCCTGATTTCTACCAGGAATTTAGTCTGGAGAGAACCGGCTCACGATGCGAAAACGCCAGTGAGGATTTTTTGAAAAAATTCAGGGAAGAATATTCAGATGTTTTTCAATAGAGATCTTTATCAATTTTTTTTACAACCCATTGATAGGTAGTTCTGTTTTTTTGCTCCATCAGTATTTCTTTACCCTTTAAAAGTTCTTCAATGCTTACCTTCTCATAATGCCTGACGGTTATAAGCTCAAGTCCCTTGTTGTATTTCAGATTATAAATTTTTTCCAGGTTTTTAAGCAATGTCGGAGTTTTTATTTTGTCTTCATCAAAACAAACCGAGAAACTTAGTGCAGAGTTTTGCATGAGGTTGATCTTTATTCCGGCCCTTGCAAATTCTGAGAAAATCCTTGAGATGTTTTGTTCGGCAATAAAACTGAAATCCTTAGGGAAAATCGACAACAGAACCTGATGGGTTTTTAAGATGTATGATGGATACAGGTTGTCGTTAAAATAATCCTGGTTAATAATACTTCCTTCATCAGCAGGATTGAAGAATGATTTTACTCTTAGCGGAATTTTTCTTGTGAGCAAGGGCTTAAGAGTTTTCGGATGTATAACTGTAGCACCATAATAAGCAAGTTCTATTGCTTCCTGGTAAGATATATTTTGCAGCAACCTGGTATTCCCGAATACCTTTGGATCAGCATTTAATAACCCCGGAACATCTTTCCAGATAACAACTTCCGATGCTTTAAGTGTATAAGCAATAATTGCAGCCGTGTAATCAGATCCTTCACGGCCCAATGTGGTTACAAAACCTTGTGTTGTTCCACCCAGAAAACCCTGTGTGATGGCAACAGGGTGAAGGTTGGAACTGTTTTTTTTAAAGAACGGTTGAATTTTTGTTTTTACAGTGTTCTCAGTTTTTAACCAATCAACTCCGGCATCCCTGTAATTTGTATCAGTAATAATGAGTGATGCTGCATCAAACCACTGGTTTTTTATTTCTTTCTCAGAGAGATAATGTGCAATTATTATTGTTGACACGTATTCTCCTGTAGAAACAATGCGGTCATATTCAAAATTGAAATTTTTCCCGGGTGGTTCCTGTAAATAATAAAATAAATGATAGAATTTTTGCTCAATGGCATTGAAAACCAAATGATTTTCCGGGAATAGCTCCTGCGCTAATTTTATGTGGTATTCTTTTATTGATTGAAAGATACTTTCGGTACTTGTTTTTTTTTGCTCAAAATAAGCTTCGGTGAGTCTTTCCAAAGCATTGGTAGTTTTACCCATAGCCGAAACAACTACTACCAATGGTCCGTTTGATTGGTTTTTTATAATATTGGCTACATTTTTAACTGCATCAGGATCTTTTACCGATGCTCCTCCAAATTTGAATACTTTCATTAAGTAAGAAAATAAAATGGAATCAAAAAATTCTCATATACTGCTTTGTTAAGCATTGGACAAAGTTACCAAAAGACCTGATAATAAAAAAACCCTGTATGCAGAGCCATACAGGGGTAAAGAACAGGAGTATATATTAGGGGGAGAACAATCAGTTTTCTTTTAATGATTCCATCAATTTCTTCCTGGTAAAAAATATACGACTTTTAACTGTTCCGATTGATAAGTTGAGTTTGTCAGCAATTTCTTTGTATTTATAACCTGCATTGTACATTTCAAAAGGTTTACGCTGATCTTTATCAACTTTTGCAATTTCTTTCTGGATTTCCTTAACTCTGTAGCTTGAGTCTGGTAAGCCAATACTGCTTTCCTTGGAAAGGTTAAGATAATAAAGATCATCAGTTTTGTCAAGAATAGTATTGTTACGCACACTTTGACGATAATTATTGATGAACGTATTTTTCATAATGGTAAAAGTCCAGGCTTTGAGATTTGTATCTGCAGTAAACTTATCCCTGTTTGTTAAAGCCTTTACAAAAGTTTCTTGAACAAGATCCTGAGCATCATCATAATTAGAAGTAAGTGTGTATGCGAAATACTTCAGATTCTTTTGCAATCCCAGAAGTTTGTGGTTAAATTCTATAGCTGTCATATCTGTAATGTTTAGGATTTATTGTTTAATTAATTTTGATCAAAGTTAAACACAAAATCTCAAAAGTCAAGCTTTTTTTAATATTTTAACACAATAAGTTTTATAAAAAAAATGTTTAATTTGACCAGAAACGCTTTTAGTGGAAGATATTTAAGAATCAACATACTTTAATTTCTTGTTTGCCCACAATTATTTTGTTTAATTCATTTTCATTAATAAATATACAAAATTAAATTACGCTTGTAAAGGACCTTAACTTATTTTTTGATAATGTTATGAATTAATATAAAAAAAAGACCCCTGCTTATAGGGGTCTTTTTTGTTTAAATATTTAATCTAAAAGTTTAATCAAAAAGTTATATCCTGTTCAGGTATGACTTAAACTCTTCTACATCCTGTAATGATTTGATATTAGATGGAAGTTTTTCAGAAATCATTGAAACCTGATAGCCCGCTATAAAAATATCTTATTAAATCTTTCTGATATCTTTAGCAGGTAGCCAGGAATTTCGGAAGGATCCAGCGCAGCTACAAAATATGTAATAATATAATCGGCATTTCTGATCTTAATCACTTCAAGGATATCATTAAGCGGAACAGACTGTCCTAAATAAATGACCTTATGTCCTGCTTTTTTAATAATATAAGAATAAAACAAAAGACCAAGTTCATGCAACTCGTTTTCAGGTAGAAAAAGCAGGAATGTTTTGGCATCAGTTTTTGGATAACTGTCCTGACCATCAATGGCAATAATAAGTTTTTGCCTTATCAGATTTGTTATGAAATGCTCCTGGGCTGGATTAATAGTACCCACCTGCCATAATATGCCAACTTTTTCGAGGAAAGTATAAATTATGTTCGTAATAGTTCGCTCAAATCCAATCTTGATTATGGCTGAAGCCAGCACTTTTTCAAATTTGTCTTCATCCATTTCTATCATCGAAACGATAAGATTGTTTATGCTGCTTTCATGATCAGTAGTTGTATTGGCTATTTCAAGCACCTTCTGACATAAGCCATCATAACCCATTTTAACTATGTCACTGATTTTAAATCCATGTTTGTTAAGAGTACTTATATTCAATAACTTTTTTAAATCATCATCATTGTAGTACCTTATATTGGTCTCAGTGCGTTGAGGACAAACAACATTATAGCGCTTTTCCCATATCCTGATAGTATGAGCTTTTATGC
>CAYXIT010000082.1:0-5453 GCA_964465275.1 uncultured Bacteroidales bacterium
TCGGGATACCTGTTCACCATTAAACCGCAAAACCGCTCCGTTTGCTCAGGGTTGAGTATACCCAGTGTATCCGGAAGCATAATACGTTTCAGGGAAGTTTTGCTCAAATTATCTACCATAAAAAACACATAGTCAGCTGAGGAAAGCATCCCATTGGACCAGTCTTCCATGTAAAGGTTTACTGATACTCTCCTTTTTTCTGCATCTTTCAGGATGAAAAGAATATCGTCCAGATGCTCCTGCGGTGTTTTGCGAAGTTGCCACTCCAGGTGCTTCAGTGAGCCTTTTGTAAGCAGGTTGATAACCTTTCCACCCGCTTTTTCAACCCATTCCAGGGATGCAGTACCATCCACAAATGTGAGTATCTCAACTTTATCGATACAGTCATTCCTGTCTGCCCATTGGGTAATTTTTCTTACCGCTTCAAACTCTCCCTGCGATACTTTTGCTGAAGCCACTTCAATCCGGTTTACCCTGATCTCATTGAGTAACATTTTCGCCAAAGCGAGTTTTTCGCTGTCAGTGAAAGATACTCCGGTGGTTTGTTCCCCATCGCGTAGGGTAGTGTCCATTATTTCTATCATGGTGTTTCGTTTTTAAGTTAATTCCAGATTTCCTGTAAAACAGGACCCCCAACCCCCCTGGAAGGGGGGCTTGCTGCCAAAAAACTGTATTTTCTGCATTTAAATAATTCTCTGCAATCTTGCCAGTATTAATTAATGGGGCTAAAGCCCCTGTATATTTTGACCTTCAGATCCGTCATTTAAAACTGACGGCAATGGATATCAGATTAAGCATTAACAGAATCAGCCCTTTCCCATTGTTTAATTTCTGCAGCTTTGCTTACCAGGTAATCAATATCGTCATACCCATTGATCAGGCAACTTTTTTTATATGCACTGATCTCAAAACTTTCGCTGCTTTGCAGGGAGTCTATCGAAATCGTCTCGTTTTCCAGTTCAACAGTTATGGTTGTTTTGGGGTATTTTTCAATGGATTCGAATATCCGGGCAAGGAAACCGTCTGATACCTGCACCGGCAGTAGCCCGTTATTCAGGGCATTGCTTTTGAAAATATCAGCAAAAAAGCTGGAAACCACCACCCTGAAGCCATAATCGTAAATGGCCCACGCGGCATGTTCGCGGCTGCTTCCGCTGCCAAAGTTTTTTCCGGCTACCAGTATGGAGCCTGAATACCTTGAGTTGTTAAGCACAAAATCTTCCCGCAGACTGCCACCAGGATTGTATCTCCAGTCGCAGAATAGTTTGGCCCCAAAACCTTCGCGCGTGGTGGCTTTGAGAAACCGGGCAGGTATAATCTGATCAGTATCCACGTTTTCAACGGGAAGAGGGACGCAGGTTGAGGTAAGCTTTATAAATTTTTCTATGGGCATGGTTGTAGTTTTTCAGTTTATAAAAAATCGCGTGGGTCGGTAATACGGCCTGTAACTGCAACAGCAGCCGCGGTGAGTGGACTTGCCAGCATGGTGCGGGCGCCCGGGCCCTGCCGCCCTTCAAAATTGCGGTTGGAAGTGGAAACAGCATATTTCCCCTGCGGAATTTTGTCTTCATTCATGGCCAGACAAGCCGAGCAACCGGGCTGTCGCAATTCAAAACCGGCTTCTGCAAGAATTTGGTCCAGACCTTCTTTTTTGGCCTGAGCTTCCACCTGTTTGCTGCCCGGCACAATCCATGCGGTTATGTTTTCGGCTTTCTTTTTGCCTTTGACAAAAGCAGCGAAAGCACGTAGATCTTCAATCCGGCCATTTGTACAGCTTCCCACAAAAACATAATCTACCGGCTTGCCCAGCATGGGTTCATCGGGTGCATATCCCATGTATTGGAGTGATTTAAGAAAAGTTGCGTGAGACTGGGGCTCTATCTCATCCAGACCGGGTATTTTCCGGCTTATGCCCAGCCCCATTCCCGGATTGGTACCATAGGTGATCATGGGTTCAATATCTGCTGCATCGAAATGCAGTTCCTTGTCGAAAACAGCACCGGGATCACTGGGTAAGGTTTTCCAGTAAGTAAGTGCTTTCTCCCAGTCTTCTCCTTTTGGTGCCATTTCGCGGCCTTTGATATAATCGTAAGTGGTTTCATCAGGAGCAATGAGTCCACCCCTGGCACCCATTTCAATACTCATATTACATATGGTCATTCGTGCTTCCATGGACAGATCCCTGATGGCCGAACCTGCAAATTCCACAAAATACCCTGTGGCTCCGCTGGCTGAAATTCTGGAAATGATAGATAGGATGATATCTTTTGACTTTAATCCTTTTCCTAGTTTGCCTTCCACATTGATGCGCATCCTTTTGGGTTTGGAAAGGATCAGGCACTGGCTGGCCAGCACCATTTCCACCTCGCTGGTCCCGATGCCAAAGGCAATGGTGCCAAATGCTCCGTGGGTGGAAGTGTGACTGTCGCCGCATACGATGGTCATCCCCGGCTGGGTAATGCCCAGTTCGGGACCAATTACGTGAACAATGCCATTGTATGGATGATTAAGACCGTATAATTCTATTCCATTATCTGCGCAGTTTTTTGTCAGGGTATTTACCTGCAGTCGACTCAGTTCGTCATGAATGGTCAGATGCTGATCCTGTGTAGGGATGTTATGATCGGCAGTAGCGATGGTTTTTTGTGGCCTTGCAACTTTCAGACCCCTGTTTTTCAGACCGGTAAAGGCCTGTGGGCTGGTTACTTCATGGATGAAGTGACGATCGATGTAAAAAACCGATGTTTCCTCATCTATGGGTTGCACCACATGTTTATCCCAGATCTTGTCGATTATGGTTTTGGGTTCTGATTGTTTATTCATAAAAGCTTTATTGACAATTTTCAGCAATTTTTTAAGTTTTTGAATGGGGCTAAAGCCCCTGAGAATATTGATGATTTATGGCCCGTCAGCTGAAGCTGACGGCAATGGATATCTTAAGTTGTTCCATCTAATGTGGTGGTCGTTGAGCCTGTCGAAACGACGTGAATATATCAGAACAACTATCGCTTCGACAAGTGTTATGCTGAGCATGTCGAAGTGCTCAGCGCCCAAATAGACTAAGAAATCTTACCAATGGCATCAATAAACGCTTCAACAGAAGCCGTAACAATATCAGTACTTGCCGAGAAGCCATAGTAGATCTGTCCTTTGTGATCGATCTGCACATGCACTTTACCCAGGTCATCACTACCTCTCGTAATAGCCTGGATGAGAAATTCCTCAAGTCTGACACGGCGTTTCACAAGATTTTTCACAGCACTGAAAGCGGCGTCGATGGGTCCGTTCCCGGATGCCGTTTCCGTAAAGGTGTCACCATTAAAACTGATCTGTACTGTTGCTGTGGGGATGGCAGACTTGCCGCATACCACCTGCAGAGCCACCAGTTCAATGGGGCGTTTGCCTTTTTCCTTGCCCACTCCGGCCAATGCTTCCAGGTCTTCTTCACTGATGTCGCCTTTTTTATCGGCCATTTCCAGGAAGCGTTCATATACTTCATCCAGTTCATGGGTCTCGAATGAATAGCCCAGCAATTGCAGCCTGTGTTTCAGAGCTGCCCGTCCACTCCTGGCTGTAAGCATAATGGATGATTCTTTGACACCCACTTCCACAGGGTCAATTATTTCATAATTGAGACGATTTTTCAGTACACCATCCTGGTGAATCCCTGAGGAATGAGCAAAAGCATTACGTCCTACAATGGCTTTGTTGGGTTGCACAGGCATACGCATCAGGGTGGAAACCAGCTTACTGGATCTCATAATCTGTCGGCTGTCAATTCCGGTCTCATAATCCAGATCTTTATGACTTCTGATGGCCATCACCACCTCTTCCAGTGAAGTGTTTCCGGCGCGTTCACCAATACCGTTTACAGTTACTTCTACCTGATGTGCACCATTTACAATTCCGGAAAGTGTATTGGCAGTCGCCATGCCCAGATCATTATGGCAATGGGTAGAAATAACAGCTTTATCGATGTTGGGGACATTATTAACCAGAAATGCAATTTTTTCGCCGTATTCTTTTGGCAAACAATAACCTGTGGTATCAGGAATATTTACCACCGTAGCACCGGCTTTGATTACCGCTTCAATGACCCGGGCGAGGTATTCGTTTTCAGTCCGACCGGCATCTTCTGCATAAAATTCCACATCTTCCACAAATTTCTTTGCATATTTTACACATTCAACAGCTCTTTTTAGAATATCTTCCTGGTTTGAGTTAAACTTGTATTTGATATGAAAGTCAGATGTGCCTATACCGGTGTGGATGCGTTTCCTTTTGGCATACTTGAGGGCGTCGGCAGCCACTTCAATATCTTTCTTATTTGCACGGGTTAATGCACAAATTACCGGAAGCTCAACGGATTTGGAAATTTCCACTACCGATTGAAAATCTCCGGGGCTCGAAATGGGAAAGCCTGCTTCGATGATATCAACACCCAGTTTTTCCAGTTGTCGCGCCACTTCAATCTTTTCAATGGTATTCAACTGGCAGCCGGGAACCTGCTCTCCGTCGCGCAGGGTGGTATCAAAAATCATGATTCTGTTACTCATAGTGTGGGTATTTGGATTTGGTTTCGTTTTAATTTTTCTCGCAGTTTTGAATTTCTCGTAAATATTTTGTCTCGCAGGGACACAAAGACGCAGTTTTTGAAAACCACTTAGTGATTTTCTTTTGCTTCTGGCCTGGCCCTGTTTTTTTTAAATATCACTCCCAGACGAGACTTGGTTCCCGACCTTCCAGCATCCCAAAGGATCTGGAAGCGTCAAATCAGGAACCCCGACATTCCAGCATCCGCAAGGATCTCGAAGCGTCAGTTTACTCCTGGTTTTCCGGCCTCAGCTTTCGTACCGCCGCACCAGCCCGCCATAATTCAGATTCGCGCAGTTCCTTGAGTTCATCTTCAAGCTTTACGCGATAATCGGGCTGGCTGTTGGAATCGATAGAACGTTGGGATTCATTGCCTTTGGCTACTTCCTGGTACAATTCGCTGAAAACAGGCAGGGTGGCATCGCGGAATCGTTTCCACCAGTCCAGGGCACCGCGCTGGGCAGTGGTAGAGCAATTGGCATACATCCAGTCCATGCCATTCTCGGCCACCAATGGCATAAGGCTCTGGGTAAGCTCTTCTACCGTTTCGTTGAAAGCCTCTGAGGGTGAGTGGCCATTGGACCGCAATACTTCATACTGCGCTGCGAATATACCCTGGATGGCACCCATCAGGGTTCCGCGCTCACCAGTAAGATCGCTGTATACTTCTTTTTTGAAAGTGGTTTCAAAAAGGTAACCGCTTCCTACGCCAATGCCCAAAGCCACAACCCGTTCCCAGGCTTTCCCGGTGGCATCCTGAAAAATGGCGTAACTGGAATTCAGTCCTCGTCCTTCCAGAAACATACGCCGCAGACTGGTACCCGAACCTTTGGGAGCTATCAGAACTACATCCACATCGG
>CAYXIT010000082.1:5499-9662 GCA_964465275.1 uncultured Bacteroidales bacterium
TTCTTCACGGTGGGCCACAGGGCAATCTGCCCTGCATCAGAAAGAAGGTATTGGATAACTGTTCCTTTTTCCAGTGCATCTTCAATAGTAAAGAGCGTTTCACCAGGTACCCAGCCATCGGCCACTGCTTTGTCCCATGATTTGGAATTCTGCCGCTGTCCAATGATCACATGAAAGCCATTATCTTTCAGGTTCAATGCCTGGCCGGGGCCCTGCACACCGTAGCCTATAACGGCTATGGTTTCGTTTTTCATTACCTCCTGTGCTTTTGACAGGGGAAATTCTTCGCGGGTTACTACATTTTCTTCGACTCCGCCGAAATTGATTTTTGCCATGGTTTTCTTTTTAAATTGATGTTTGTTTAATTCTATCTGGAGTTTTTGGTATTTCTTGCTGTATTTATGCCTTAACTTTCAGTTGGTCTTCTTCCAGCGTTTTCAACCAGGTGGTCAGGGGTTCTTTTTTGAGTCTGTTTACGGCTACCCTCCCCGATCGGGTGAATTGCGTCAGGCCATAGGGTTGTAATTTTTCATACAAATCCTGTGTTTCTTCCTTGTGCCCGGTTTTTTGAATAACCACATATTCTTCGGTCAGTTCAAGAATGCGGGCCCCGTGTTTTCTTACCAATTGTTCCACTTCATTGCCTTCGAGCAGTAATTGGGTAGGAACTTTATAGAGGGCTATCTCCTGATAAACGATTTCATGTGTTCTGAAATAATAAGCTTTGAGCACATCAATGCGTTTTTCAATCTGACCCACAAGTTTCTCAACCTGATCACAGTTGGAAACAATAACAATGGTAATTTTGTGAATACCCTTGATCGCAGAAGCCGATGCAGTAATGCTTTCAATATTAATATGCCTGCGGGTAAAAACTGTTGTGACCTGGTTAAGCAGACCTACCACGTTTTCAGAATATACGGTTAAGGTGAATTCTTCTTTCATAAAATGTGGTTGTTAATTGTTGATTATTTATAATTTTTCAATTATATCCGGTAAAACTTTCGAGATTTAGCTTCGCTGCTACTTCGTGGTCTCCCTTCGGTCGAAATGACAAGGCGTTCATAATTTTTTGTGGGGTGGTGGTTGGTGGCGGCTTCACCGCCACCAACCACCACCCATCCCCCGCGCAACTGTCTGTCATTCCGAACGGAGTGAGGAATCTCTTAAAATATTTTTCTTCAATTCAATTTTTACCTGACACCACTGATAGTTTATATACTGCTACTCCAACCGTATATCTTCTACCGACATTCCTGACGGAACCATGGGAAAAACATTCCCTTCTTTTTCCACCACCACTTCCAGCAGGAATGGTCCTTCGGATTCGGCCATGGTTTTTATGGCATCATCAAGGTTTTCGCGCTCGGTAATTTTGATAGCAGGAATGTAATATCCCTTGGCAATAGTTTGAAAATCAGGATTGATCAATTCTGTTGACGCATAGCGGTTATCAAAGAACAGTTCCTGCCATTGTCGTACCATGCCGAGAAAATTGTTATTAAGAAGGATGATCTTCACCGGTACTTTCTCCTGGAAGATGGTTCCCAACTCCTGAATGGTCATCTGGAAACCTCCATCACCCACAAAAAGGCAAACGTGCCGGTCAGGGGTACCCATCTTTGCACCAATGGCGGCGGGTAGTCCAAAACCCATGGTACCCAGGCCACCGGAAGTTACTACACTTCGCGACTGTTTGAATTTGAAATAGCGTGTTGCTACCATCTGATGTTGCCCTACATCGGTTACCATGATAGCATCATCATCAAAAGCAGCGGAAACTCTTCGTACCACTTCCCCCATGGTGAGTTCAGGCTTTTCGGGGTAAAGCTCGCGATGGATAAGCCGTTCGGTTTCCACCCTGTAGCAGGCATTGAACTCCTCAAGCCACTTTGTATGCTCATTTTTATTAATCTTTTGTGTAAGCAGGGGCAGGGTTTCTTTCACTGTACCCAACACCGGCACATCGGCATGAACAATTTTATTGATCTCTGCCGGGTCAATTTCCATATGGATAACCCGGGCATTGGTGGCATAGCGCTGCACGCTGGCTGTAACCCTGTCGTCGAAACGCATTCCGATACCAATTATAAGGTCTGCCTGGTTTGTTTTGATATTGGGCCCGTAATTGCCGTGCATGCCCAGCATTCCTACATTCAATGGATGATCGGTAGGCATGGCTGATAATCCCAGGATAGTCCACGCTGCGGGAATGCCGGTTTTTTCAAGAAACTCCATCAATTCCTTTTCTGCATTGGCAAGTACAACCCCCTGCCCTACCAGGGCCAATGGCTTTTTAGCCAGGTTGATCAGATGGCTGGCTTCATTGATCATTGTAAGATCAGGCTGAGGCACGGGCTGATAACTCCTGATGGATTGCATTTTCTGATAGCGGAAATCAAATTTACCGAACTGTGCATCCTTGGTAATATCAATCAATACGGGACCAGGTCGTCCGCTGCGGGCTACATAGAAAGCTTTTGCCATGGCCCAGGGAATATCTTCCGGACGGGTGATCTGGTAATTCCACTTGGTAACCGGTTGTGTGATACCAATAACATCGGTTTCCTGGAATGCATCCGTACCCAGCAGATTAGAACCCACCTGGCCTGAAATAATAACTACCGGGGTAGAATCAATCATGGCATCTGCAATGCCGGTAACAGCATTTGTTGCGGCAGGCCCTGAAGTAACCAGGCATAAGCCCACTTTGCCGGTTACCCTTGCAAAGCCCTGTGCTGCGTGTATGGCACCTTGTTCATGCCTTACCAGCACATGTTTCAGACGATCGGAATAGGAATAGAGTGCGTCGTACACCGGCATAATGGCCCCACCGGGGTATCCAAACATAAGTTCCACACCTTCCTGCACAAGGCATTCCATCATGGCTTCTGCGCCGGTCATGGTTATGGTCTTTGATCGTTCTTTTTTTAAAGTTTCGAAGGTTTGAGCTTCCATAGTCTTTGTGTTTAGTGTGTTTTTTGTTCATCGGTTTTTGAGAATACCGGGCTGTTTTCCGATAAAATCCTGATTGCACCCTGGTCTGCCGAAGATGCCATGGATGCATACACCTTAAGGGCCTGCGATACATTTCTCGGGCGGGGTGCCGGCTGATAAGCATGGCTGTCACGTGCCAGCTCCTGATTATGTCTTTCCTTTAGTTCTTCATCAGAAACCATTACATTGATCCGCCTTGAAGGGATATCGATAACGATTTTATCTCCATCGCGGATCAGGGCAATTTCGCCACCTGCTGCGGCTTCAGGAGATACATGACCGATGGAAAGTCCTGATGTGCCGCCTGAAAAGCGACCATCGGTTACCAAAGCACACTTTGCACCCAGTCCCCTGGATTTCAGATAGGATGTTGGGTACAGCATTTCCTGCATGCCCGGCCCGCCCCGGGGGCCTTCATAGCGAATAACTACCACATCTCCCTCTTTGATATCGCTTAGCAGAATGGCCTTACATGCATCCTCCTGCGATTCAAAAACCCTGGCAGTCCCTTCGAAATGCCAGATGGAAGGATCTACTCCAGCTGTTTTTACAATACAGCCCTTGCGGGCAATGTTTCCATATAACACACCCAATCCGCCATCCTTAAACCAGGCATGTTGGGGTTCCCGAATACAACCATTTTCACGATCCAGATCAAGAGTTTTGAATCTTGATTTTTGCGAACCCATGGTAAGATTTCTGAACCCCCCGGGTGCACTGTGGTAAATTTCCAAGGCTTTGAGACTGGCATCGGGCCGGGTAACATCGTATTGACGAATGGCTTCAGCCAGATTGGGAGAGTCGACCCTTGACACGGAAGTATCGAGCAAGCCGGCTTTATCAAGCATAGCCAGAATGCCCAGTATGCCCCCTGCTCTGTTCACATCTTCCACATGATAATGGCTTGCGGGAGCCACTTTGCAAAGCACAGGCACCTGGCGTGAAAGTTCATCGATATCCTTCATGGTAAAATCAACTCCTGCTTCATGGGCTATAGCCAGAAGGTGCAAAACGGTATTGGTGGAACCTCCCATGGCAATGTCGAGTGCCATGGCGTTCATGAAAGCTGCCCTGGTAGCAATGTTACGCGGAAGCACTGATGCATCTTCACCACGATAATAGCGGTAGGCAAGTTGCACAATGAGCTCTGCTGCATCTTTGAACAG
>CAYXIT010000082.1:9672-15482 GCA_964465275.1 uncultured Bacteroidales bacterium
AAAAAACAAGCCACTGGAAAGAAACATCAAGGGAATGGAAAGACTGCCGAACATGGCCACCAGCATGGCCGCTACGCCGCCCGCCCCAAGCAGCCCAGCCAGCCACCACCGTTCCGTTTCCGGGAAGGGCCAGACCCAGGGCCTCATTGAGACAGTTCATAGAATTGGCAGTAAACATACCCGAACAGGAACCACATGTAGGGCAGGCATTTTTCTCCACTTCTTCAACTTCTTCATCGGTGGCATTATCATCGGCGGCAATTACCATGGCATCCACCAGGTCAAGGGCTTTATCGCCCAGCTTACCGGCTTCCATGGGCCCACCGGAAACAAAGATTGTAGGCACATTGAGCCGCATGGCAGCCATAAGCATACCTGGTGTGATCTTGTCACAGTTGCACGACTTGGAAGCGAGTAGAGCATCCCATCATGCCCCATAGCAATACCATCATCTACAGCTATGGTATTAAACTCAGCGGCAAAACAGCCCTGCTCTTCTATCCATTTTTTTACTTTTTGCCCGATGGGGTGCAGATGCGCATGCCCGGGCACAAACTGGGTGAATGAGTTGGCAATGGCAATCAGGGGTTTGCCCATCTGTTCGGTGCGCATCCCGTTTGCACGCCAGAGGCTTCTTGCCCCGGCGTTCAAACGACCCTGAGTAGTGGTATTACTTCTCAGTGGTATCATATGTATCCTTTTTTCCAAACAAAAAAGCCCCCTCATTTTCCAGGTGAGGGGGCTTTCAAAAATTAATTAAATATTTTTACACACCATTCTCACCTCTTCCGGGAATCAGAAGAATAATAAAAATGATAAAAATGGCGATATAAGGCTTATGCATTGTGTTTTCGATTTTGCAAGTTGCAAATGTAGGCGAAAATTTTTTAAAACAAACTTTTTTTTGAAAAAAATTAAACTACTGTTTGGTTTTTTCGCTTTAAATAACTGATAAATAGTGTATTATTGAGAAAAAGAATCTGTCAAAGTCCGATATCCGGATCATAGATCTCTCCCAGATACTTCCAGAATCCCAGATGAAAATCCACACCCACTTCATCCGGATAGGCTTCGAAAAAGGATTTCCCATTGGTTTGGGCCGGAGTCATAATCAGCGGTTGTTCTTCGTATAGCCGGATTACCTCAGGATGAAACTGAATACCAAAAACATTGGGATATTTCTCATGCTCAATGGCTTCCACTATTTTATTGTCCATGGACCATGCCGTTACTTTCCAATTTTTCCCGATCTTCTTCAGGGCCTGGTGATGCGAACTGGCAATGTAGGATGTTATATCTGTACCCTGATTTACGGCTTCAATAATACTACCCTCTTCGATACTAATGCGGTGAAAGGAATAAGGAAAAACCTCCGGATCGGTCCGGAAATGGATCTGATAGTTTCGGTGCTGCTCATCGGCGGGTTGGGCCAGTACATCTTCTACCGAATGAATATCGTAAAGTTCGGTGGGAATATCCTGGTACATGGTGCCGCCGGTGGCAATATTCATGGTTTGCATACCCAGACAAATACCCAGAATTCTGAAATCCGGGTTTTGCTCCAGCAAAGGCTCAAAACTTTCATTTTGGTATCCGCCCAGCAAATGAAACAAAAACGATAGCTCCATATAATGCCGGTGGGGGTCGGTAATTACAGTGAGAAGACTTGTGGGATAGCCGTAAATGGACGGTGGAATATCAGGCCCGCCGAAAAAGATGATCCCTTCGGAGTTTTCAAAAACCATCCTGAAATCATCACTGAGCTCATTTTCAGAAAAAAGATTGCTTTCGCTCAACTCATCAGTCAGTCCCAGCATGGAGATATTGCCCAGTTCATTCTCACGAATATAATCGTAAGACAATCTGTAATCGTAGGATGCAGACTGGTGATACACTCCCACTGCCCTGTAATTCGCGGGCAAAGTGAAAATATCGTTTTCCGTCAGAAACCGGAATCTTTCCAGGTTAAAAACTGTAGGATGCATGAGCACAATGTATCTGGCATCATCCTGGAAGGGTTCGTGAATCTGAAATTCTTCATTGCTGCACGCAAACAACAGAAACAGCACAGGAACAAACATTATCTTTCTTATCATATCCATTCAAAGTGTTTAAAGGTGAAAATGAAGCTTTAAAGGTAAAAGAAAAACGATTATTTCCCTTCCTTACTCATTCGAAAAATTTATATTTGTATCAACAAAAGCGCAATCCTAACCAAAATCTACACATCATGGCTGACTTCATTTACCAGGATCCCTATCCGGTGGGGAAGGATACTACCACATACCGGCTTCTTACCAAAGATCATGTTTCCACAGAAATGCTTAACGGACGTAAGATCCTTAAAATTGAACCCGAAGGACTTGAATTACTTTCGCGGGAAGCTTTCAAAGATGTTTCCTTTTACCTGCGGGCATCGCACCTTCAGCAACTTGCTAATATTCTGAAAGATCCGGAGGCCAGCGATAATGAAAAATTTGTGGCACATACCATGATTAAAAACCAGGTGATCTCGGCCGAAGGAGAACTGCCCAGTTGCCAGGATACCGGCACGGCCATCATTATGGCAAAAAAAGGGGAAAATGTGTATACAGGTGTGAATGATGCCGAACATCTTTCCAGGGGGATATTTGAAACCTGGCAGGAAAATTATCTGCGTTTTTCCATGATCGTACCCCAAAGCATGACTGAAGAAAAAAACAGTGGCACCAACCTGCCCGGACAAATTGATATTTATTCCGTTCCGGGGAACACCTATGAGTTTCTGCTGCTCACCAAAGGCGGCGGTTCTGCTAACAAGAGTGTTCTGTTTCAGCAGACCAAATCGCTTCTGAGCGAAGAAAATCTCACAAAATTCATCAGAGAAAAGGTAAAAGACCTGGGTGCAGCGGCTTGTCCGCCCTATCACCTGGCAGTAGTAATCGGCGGCACCAGCGCCGAAGCCACACTTACGGCAGTAAAAAAAGTCTCGGCAGGTTATTACGATCATTTGCCCACCGAAGGAAATATCCACGGCCAGGCTTTCCGCGACCTCGAATGGGAAGACCGCATTCTGAAGATCTGCCAGGAAAGCGGCATTGGCGCCCAGTTTGGCGGAAAACATTTTGTGCATGATGTTCGTGTGATAAGACTTCCGCGTCATGCCGCATCCTGCCCCGTTGGCATGGGTGTTAGCTGCAGTGCCGACCGCAACATTAGGGCAAAAATTAGCGAACTGAGCAAGTACCCCGTTAAAACCCGACTGAACCTCAGCGGTACCCTCATCGTGGCCCGCGATATTGCCCATGCCCGCATCAACCAGATGCTGGAAGAAGGCAAACCCATGCCCGATTACTTTAAAAACCATCCAATTTATTACGCTGGTCCGGCCAAAACGCCCAAAGGCATGGCATCGGGAAGCTTTGGCCCCACAACAGCCGGACGGATGGATGTATACGTGGAAAAGTTTCAAAGCCACGGAGGATCAATGATTATGCTGGCCAAAGGTAACCGCAGCAAACAAGTTACCAACGCATGTGCAAAATATCGGGGATTTTACCTGGGTTCCATCGGCGGACCTGCAGCAATCCTTGCCAAAGACAGCATCAAATCTGTTGAACTCGTCGACTTTGAAGAACTGGGCATGGAAGCCGTAAGAAAGATCACGGTAGAAAACTTCCCGGCATTCATCATTGTAGATGATAAGGGGAATGATTTTTATGAGCAGTTGTAGGTTTAACAATATTACTGTTCTCTATATGGTCTTCTTGCTCTGCAAATTTAGAGAGGGATTCTTTCTGAAAAAAAATAGTTATAATTTCATGCAATAATTCAACTAATTTTGAAAAGTTTAAGGTAATGAAGCAGGAACTTGATTTTTCATGATATAATTCAGAATGGATTCGGAAAGCACAGAAATTCAAAAGGTTGTAGACCTGGAGAAATGGTTAAAAGAGAGCAACAACAAACTTTTCAGGAATCTGCCCGGCTTTATTGTCAGCAGATTAAAGAAAATGATTTGTGAAAAGGAGATCAATGCCCTCCATAATAATAATATTGAAAAAGTGGGCATTGACTATGTAAATGCCATTTTGAATGATCTGAACATCACTATACGGATGCATAATGAAAATGCACTTGAAAAGGCAGAGAAATGCATCTTTGTTGCCAATCATCCTCTTGGTGGAATTGATGCATTGTCTTTTTTGCACTGCATTTATAAATTGAAAGGGAAGGTAGTTTCGCCCTCCAATCAGTTTTTCAACTATGATCCCAACTTAGCACCCCTTATTGTTGGGGTAAATGTTTTCGGAAGCACAAGCAGGGACCAAACCAGGATTATCAATAATGCTTTTTTATCGGATGCCCAGATCATGATTTTTCCTGCAGGACTGGTGTCCAGAAAAATAAACGGGGAGATCAAAGATCCTGAGTGGCATAAGTCATTTGTAAGTAAAGCAATTGAAACCAAAAGGTACGTTGTACCCACTTTTATAACGGGAGTAAATACGCAAAAGTTTTACCGTATCTCAAGGATCCGAAAATTCTTCAGGATAAAAATGCCAGTGGAAATACTTTGTCTTCCGCGTGAAATGCTAAACAAGAAAGGGAGCAGCATAGATCTGATCTTTGGAGACCCCATAGCATACAGCTATTTTGATGCATCTAAACGGCCCCACGAATGGGCACAGCATGTGCGGGCAATGGTTTATGATTTGGGTGAGAATTTTAAAGCATCCCATTCAGAAAATAACAGTTGATGAAATATTATTTAAGAGAGTTATTTTTTCGTAAGTGGTACTGGTATATAAGTAAAATTGACAGGAAATCGGAAATCCTGCTGATGAACTTTGGTTATCATGATCCGGATCAACCCATTGACCTGTCTGACGAAGATGAGAAAAACAGGTTCTCCGTTCAACTTTATCATCAACTCGTATCGAGGGTGGATGTTTCGGGTAAAAATATTTGCGAAATAGGGTCAGGGAGAGGTGGAGGACTGGCCTACGTTCACAAAAGATTTAAGCCTGAGAGCTCAGTAGGGATAGACCTGAACCAAAGAGCGGTAAATTTCTGCAACACATATTACCGTTTGCCAAAAATGGAATTCCTTCAGGGCGATGCCCAGGCGATTCCTTTCGAAAATGAAACACTTGATGTTGTTTTGAATGTAGAATCATCGCACAGGTATGATCAGTTCAGCATCTTTCTGTCTGAAGTTTACCGTGTCCTGAGGAAAGGAGGGTATTTACTTCTGACAGATTTCCGTTATGATTATGATATGCAGGCAATGAAGAAAGATATTGATTCTTCGGGTTTCAAAATTTCACATCATGATATTATCAACACCCAGGTAGTAAATGCCCTAAAAGCAGATGATGACCGCAGGAAAGATTTGGTGCAAAGGCTTGTACCACGCCTGTTGCACAAAACAGCAAAAAGCTTTGCCGGAGCAGTAGGCTCTGAAACTTTCAATATGTTTGCTGATGGCCGCTACGAGTATTTTGTATATGTGCTGAGGAAGTAAATCTCAAACGGTTAGAGAAAAAAAAGAGCTACAATAGAAGATTGCAACTCTTTTAATTAAATGTCGGAGTGGCAAGGTTATTCGGCCTTTGGGCCTCATGAGCTCGTCGCTTTAAGCTCCTCGGTTCAAACTTGCGACATCATTGAGAGGAAATAAAAAAGAGCTACAATACAAGATTGCAACTCTTTTGATTAAATGTCGGGGTGGCAAGATTATTCGGCCTTGGGGCCTCATGAGCTCGTCGCTTTAAAGCTCCTCGGTTCAAACTTGCGACATCATTGAGAGGAAATAAAAAAGAGCTACA
>CAYXIT010000083.1:0-10739 GCA_964465275.1 uncultured Bacteroidales bacterium
TGGAAAAATTGCAGATTGTGGGCTTGCTTGCCGTAGAAATGTTTGTTACGAAAAGGGGTGAGATATGGGTAAATGAATGTGCACCCAGGGTGCATAACAGCGGACATCTTACCATTGAAGCATGCGTTACTTCTCAGTTTGAACAGCATCTGCGTGCGATTTCAGGTTTTCCACTTGGTAATACTGAGCTTATACGTCCTGCGGTAATGGTTAATCTTACCGGAGATGAAAAATTTACAGGTCCTGTATTTTATGAGGGTGCTGAACAAATGCTTGCAATCGACGGCGCTTATATGCATCTTTACGGGAAAACAGAAACCCGGCCTTACCGGAAAATGGGACATGTTACTATAACAGCTGATTCTCTTGATAAGGCCAAAGAAAAAGCAATGAAAGTGAAAGAAATATTGAAGGTGAAAAGTGTAAAGGGAGACGGAAGACCGAAGTCCGAAGACGGAAGTTGATGGCGACAGCCGAAGTCCCGGAAGCGATTAGAGATTCGGGAATCAAAAACGGAAGACCGAAGAATCAAAAAATAAAAATTCGAAACACGAACCGAGCCGAAGGCGAGCTCAGCGAAGCTAAATACGAAATTTGAAAAATCTTAAATTATTAATTATAGCTTCGCGAACTCAGCGCCTTCCCGTCTTCGCAGTGAAACTTAATAACCCATTAACCAAATAACCAACATCATGAAAAAAGTAGCCATAGTAATGGGAAGTTCTTCCGATTTGAGAGTTATGGAAGAAGCAGTTAATATACTTAAAGACCTGAATGTGGATTACGAAGTGGATATTGTATCAGCGCATCGTACCCCCGAAAAAATGTTTGAATTTGCTAAAACCGCTCATAAAAAAGGGGTGAAGGTTATAATTGCGGGTGCCGGAGGTGCAGCCCACCTTCCCGGTATGATTGCTTCACTTACACCACTGCCTGTTATCGGTGTACCCGTGAAATCATCCAATAGTATCGACGGCTGGGATTCTGTGTTATCTATCCTGCAAATGCCGGCCGGTGTGCCTGTAGCAACTGTTGCGCTTGATGGTGCCCGTAATGCTGGTATCCTGGCAGCACAGATCCTGGGCGCACAAGATGAAGAAATCCGCCAGAGGATTATTGATTTCAAAAAAGAACTGATAAAAAAAGTAGATATGATGAGTAAGGATGTGAAAGGCAGACAAAGTGAATAGTGAATAGTGAATAGTGATCAGAAAGTTAGTGAAGTATTAAAATTCAAAAATCAAAATTCTCAGCGTCTTCGCGACTCTGCAGTAAAAAAATCAACATGACTAAAGCAAACAAACAACTCCAGGAAGCATCAATAATCGCCTTACGCGACTGCATGGGTCTGAAGGAAGATGAAACCCTGCTGATCGTTACCGATGAAATAAAAAGAGAAATTGGTATGGCCCTGCATGAAGCAGGAATGGCGATGTGCAAAGAATCCGTTTTTGTGGAAATAAAATCCCGCGAAATCAATGGTCAGGAACCACCCAAACCGGTTGCTGAAATGATGAAAATGGTGGATGTGGTGGTTTGCCCTACCGCAAAATCTCTTACCCATACTGATGCCCGCCGCGAAGCAGTTAAGCTTGGGGTCAGGGTAGGAACCATGCCCGGGATTACTGTGGATGCCATGGCACGCTGTCTGAGCGCCGATTATGATAAGATCATAGGTCTTACCCATCATATTGCTAAAAAACTGGAAGGGGTTTACAATATCAGGGTAGTAACTGAAAAAGGCACAGACATCACCATGCCGGTTAAGGACCGTAAGATCATACCAAGCACCGGCGTTTTAAAGAAAAAAGGAGAAAGCGGAAATCTGCCATCCGGTGAAGTTTTTCTTGCCCCCTGGGAAGATCAGTCAAACGGTACCGTTGTTATTGATGGCTCTATGGCTGGTGTAGGAATCATTAAAGAGCCTATAGTTATTGTAGTGAGAAACGGTTATGCAGAGGAAGTAAAGGGTGGTAAAGAAGCTGAAAAACTGGTTGAACTCTTTGAGAAATCAGGTCGCGATGCACGGGCTGTGGCCGAATTTGGTATTGGAACCAATTACAAAGCCAAACTCACAGGTTTGATACTGGAAGACGAAAAGGTTTTCGGCACCATACACATTGCCTTTGGTAACAATATTACCATGGGTGGCAGAATTTCTGTAAACAGCCACATGGACGGACTGGTTACCGAACCCGATGTGTATTTCGACGATGAGCTGATTATGAAAAAGGGTAAGATGGTGGGTTATGAGATGTAGGGAGACCGGAGACGGAAGTCTGAAGACAATGCCGGCCTATTCCCCCTTTCAAGGGGGTTAGGGGGATGTAAAGAGAAGTCTGAAGACCGGAGACCGGAGAAAGTAGATCGAAGACGGAAGTCCGAAGAATCAAAAAGTTTGAAATCCGAAATTCGAACCGAGGCTAAGCCCAGCTCAGCGAAGCTAAACTCGAAATTCGAAAAAATACACTGCGAACTCAGTATCCTGGCGTCTCTGCAGTGAAATCAAAAATCTAAAAATAAAAATCTCAAATCCTTAATGGAGTCACCAAAAAAGCGAACAACCAAAAAAGACCGTTTCAAATTTGTGCTGAATTATTTTCTAAAACATCAGCCCATTGCCGAAACGGAGTTAAAATATACCAGCCCTTATGAATTGCTTGTGGCGGTGATTTTATCTGCACAATGCACCGATAAGCGGGTTAATATGATCACCCCACCCTTTTTTGAACGTTTTCCCACAGCTGAATCTCTGGCTAATGCAGAAGTAGGTGAAATCTTCGGGTATATAAAAAGCTGTTCCTATCCCAATAATAAATCCAAAAATCTACTGGGGATGGCGCAAATGCTTACCACAGAATTTAACGGCGTAGTACCCCAGGAAATTGATCAGTTGCAGCGTCTTCCGGGAGTTGGACGTAAAACAGCCAATGTGATTGCTTCGGTAGTATTTAACAAACCGGCCCTGGCCGTCGATACGCACGTATTCAGGGTAGCCGCACGTATAGGACTTACCACCAAAGCCAAAACACCCCTTGAAACCGAACGGCAGCTGGTTAAATATATTCCTGAAGACCTGCTGGCCATTGCCCACCACTGGCTTATTCTGCACGGGCGCTATGTTTGTGTAGCGCGAAAACCTAAATGTGATGAATGTCCGTTAGGTGAGATTTGTAAGTTTTATCAAAGTCAACTTTGAAACTGAAGCTCGCTTAAATTCCTGTACAAGCCTGTTTTTGATTTGAGCAGTTCGTTGTGTGTGCCTTGTTCCACAATTTGCCCGTTATCCATTACGAGAATAAGATCGGCCTTTCGGATGGTAGAAAGACGGTGTGCAATTACGATGGAAGTACGGCCTTTCATGAGTTTTTCAAGAGCATCCTGCACCAGTCGTTCGTTTTCTGAATCCAGCGAAGATGTGGCTTCATCAAGTATGAGTATTTTCGGGTTTTTTAGTACTGCGCGGGCTATGGCTATGCGCTGGCGCTGTCCACCCGAAAGCTGGGTACCCCGTTCACCAACAAGGGTATCTAATCTGCCGGGAAAGTGGTTGATGAATTCCCATGCATTTGCTTTACGTGCTGCATCTTCTATCATTTCGTTTGTTGCACCTGGTTTTCCGTAAGCAATGTTTTCACGGATGGTACCCCCAAAAAGAAAAATATCCTGTGGCACAATAGCCATCTGGCTTCGCAGTATCGAAAGGGGTATTTCACGATTATCAATCCCATCGAAAAGAATTCGTCCGGATGAAGGATCGTACAACCTTAGCAATAATGATACAAAAGTTGATTTTCCTGCACCGCTGGGACCCACCAGGGCAACAAGGGAATCGGGTTTAATTTCGGTATCAATGGTTTTTAACACCTGAAAGTCCGGCCTGTTTGGATAACTGAAGTTTACCTGTTCAAAACGAACGGCGCCTTTTAGAATATGGTGAGGTTCCTGCAGTGGAATTTTACTAACCGGCTCCGGTAACTCATTAAATATTTCCATCAGATCTTCAGTAGCACCCAGAAATTTCTGTACCCGTGCAAAAACATCAGCCATGCCACCAATAGTGCCACCAATAAATACCGTGTATATCACAAAAGAAAACAGCTCACCGGTAGCCAGTTCACCACTGGCAAGCAGTATGGAACCTCTCCATATCACAGCCACCATAGTACCAAAAAGCCCCAGGATGATGAAGGATGAAAAAGCCCCGCGTAATTTACCGTTCTTGATTCCGGTTTGTGCAATTTCACGGGTTTTTAAACGATACCGGGCCATTTCAAAAAACTCATTGGTAAATGCCTTTACACTTTGTATTCCCTGTAAAGTTTCCTCCACAATGGTATTGGAATCGGCCACCTGTGCCTGCGCCAGTTTGCTAAGCTTCCGTATATATCGTCCGAAAAAAACTACCAACACCACCACTACAGGAACGATAGCCAGCATGAACAGGGTGAGTTTATAGGAAGTAACAAGCATGAGCGCTACTCCGCCACTGATCACAAGCAATTGCCTGATAAATTCGGCCAGAGTTGTGGTGAGGGCATCCTGCAATAGTGTTATATCTGACGATATTCTGCTGTTTAGCTCACCCACCCTTCTTTGCTGAAAAAACTTCATGGGTAATTTAATCAGATGATTGTATGTACTTTGGCGCAAATCGGCCAATGTTTTTTCAGCTACACGCACAAAAAGAAATATCCTGAAGTAAGAAAATACAGACTGTATGATCAACACAAATACAAGAACCAAAGCTAGCCGGTTAATCTCCTGACCCAAAACTCCCTGATTTCCCAAGTCGACTATTTCGCCCAGCAATTTTGGAAAAGCCAGGCTGGCTGCACTTGATCCCAGAAGAAACAACATCCCCAGGCTATATTCCCACTTATAAGGTTTTAAAAAGCGGTAAAGCCTGAATAACCTGCGTAAACCTGTAATTGTTATTTTCTTTTTCAGGGGTTCATCAATCATATCAAAAAATATTTGCTCTTCAGTTAAAAACTTATGATAGAACAACTGAAGAGTAACTTATGTTGAAGACACGACGGTTTTATTCATTCCAGCTGAAAAGAATAATCTTATCTTCAATCATTTCAGTAATTTTATAAATTAATTTTATGAATGAGTTTAACCTTACTTTTTGGTAGTTGAAAAATCAGGATTATGAAGAAACATTTCCATAGATTATTTTCATTGACTTTTGTGTTTATACTAATCAATTGCAATATGCAGGAAAAAACGAATTATGGTATCTTTTCCCATTCACAGGATGTAGGAAATCTGAAGCAAAAAGGCAAAACAATATATGATCCATATACCGAAAAATATCTAATCTCATCCGGTGGTAGGAACATGTGGCAGGATACTGATGAGTTTCATTTTGTGTGGAAAAAAATAAGTGGAGACTTTATTCTGTATTCCAATTTAGTATTTGAAGCCGAGGGTGTTGATGACCACCGCAAGGCCGGATTGATTATAAGGAAATCCCTTGATACTTCTTCCCCATACATAAGTGCCGCTTACCATGGTGATGGACTGGTTTCCATGCAATACCGGCTCGAAGAAGGAGGATTTACAGATGAAATCCGGCATCCGGTAAGTTTTACCAATATCCTGCAACTGGAAAAAGCGGGAAGTAAGATCAGGGTCCAGGCATGCCAGCAGGGTGACCCACTGGCCGGATCAGGGGAGCTGGAAGTTGATTGGGTGGAAGACGAGTTCTATGTAGGGCTATTCGTATGTTCTCATAATGCAGACGTGGTAGAAACTGCCGTTTTCTCTAATACAAGGCTTTCTATACCGGTTGGGGAAGGGTTTACTCCCTATCGCGATTTTGCGGGATCAAGGGTAGAAATACTGGATGTGGAAACCGGATTGAGAAAAATTGTTTACAAAACGGATGATAATCTTGAAGCACCCAACTGGACACCCGATGGCAGGTACCTCATCCTGAACGGTCGTGGCCTGCTCTATCGTGTAGATATTGGCAGTGATGTTAAAGAACAAATTGATACCGATTTTGCCACTTCGCTTAACAATGACCATGGTATTTCGCCTGATGGTACCCAACTGGTGATCAGTCATCATGTGGATGATTTACCACCCGGTCAGAACTCTATTATTTTCACCCTGCCCATTGAAGGGGGTACTCCGGTTAGAGTAACAGAAAAGGGGCCATCTTACTGGCATGGTTGGTCGCCCGACGGCAAATACCTTATTTACACTGCCCATCGAAACGATCAATGGGATATTTTCCGTATTCCTGTTGATGGGGGTGAAGAAGTTCAATTAACAAATAGTCCCGGACTGGATGATGGGTCAGAATATTCTTACGATGGAAAATACATCTGGTTCAACTCTGAACGGACAGGCAGCATGGAAATATGGCGAATGAATTCCGATGGCAGCAATCCTGTTCAAATAACAAATGATGAATACCAGAACTGGTTCCCGCATCCTTCTCCCGATGATAGCCGGATTGTGTTCTTATCCTACCTGCCCGATGTGGACCCGGGAGACCATCCTTACTATAAACAGGTTATGTTGCGCATCATGGACACAGTTACCTTCAAGCCACGGGTAATTGCTCAACTATATGGCGGTCAGGGCACCATCAATGTTCCTTCCTGGTCGCCCGACGGAAAGAAAGTAGCATTTGTGAGCAACACCTTACCTGATTTGCAAAAATGATAGGGAATACCTTGCTAATTTGCCCCAATGGACTTTCACGAATCAAGTCCGGTAAAACTATTAATGCCTGTTTGATTAAATATCCAGTGTGTTTTTTCATAATTCTTGTAAGTAAACAAAAACAATTCTTAATTTTTGTTGTTTCGAAATATTGATAAACTATTAAAACCCGATAAATATGACCACACTCAAACCCGGTGACAAAGCCCCTGATTTCAAAGGAAAAGACGAGAACGGAAAAGAAATCAAACTTGCTGATTTCAAAGGAAACAAACTGGTAATTTATTTTTATCCAAAAGACAGTACCCCCGGATGCACATCGCAGGCCTGCAATCTGAGAGATAATTACGATGTATTGCTAAGCAAGGGATACAAGGTAGTAGGAGTAAGTGCAGACAGCGAAAAATCACACCAGAAATTCATCGAGAAAAATAATCTGCCATTTCCGCTAATTGCTGATACTGAAAAAGAAATTCTGAAAGCTTTTAGCGTATGGGGTCCCAAAAAATTTATGGGCAAAACCTATGATGGTATTCACCGCACTACTTTTGTTATTGATGAAAAAGGTGTGATTGAAGAAGTGATCGAAAAGGTAAATACCAAAGATCATACGGCACAGATTATTCCTGCGTAAGGATAATTCGGGCTAAAATAAAAATCTCAAAACGGAAGTTCACCTTGAGCTTCCGTTTTTCTTTTTTAGTGAATTAGATTTATTTCATCTTTATTTCAGCTTCCAGTTACATAAATGGCTAAGATTGTTATATTTGTGATAATAATTAATGAAATGAAAAACCGGGAGTATATAATAAGTACCATAAAGAAGAGAAAGCCTGAGTTTTCCAAATTTGGAATAAAGGATATTGGTCTTTTTGGGTCATTTGCCAGAGATGAACAAACTGAGTCCAGCGATATTGATATACTCATAGATTTTGAACCGGGTAAAGAAACATTTGACAATTACATGGCTTTTTGTGATTATATAGAAAAACTCTTCCAGAATCAACGTGTCGAGATTGTGACAAAAAATGGACTGAGCCCTTACATTGGTCCTAAAATATTAAATGAAGTAAGATATGTCTAAGGAACCTTTAGAATACCTGAAACATATTCGTGATGAATGCTCGTATATTCTATCTGTAATTTCAGAGGAAATCACTTTTGAAATGTTTCTTTCAGATGAAACTCTCAAGCGCGCAATTGTGAGGAGTTTAGAAATTATTGGGGAAGCTACAAAAAAGATCCCCGCAGATTTTAAGCTTAAATGGGAGAAAATCAACTGGAAAAACATGGCAGGGATGAGAGACAGATTAATTCATGATTATATGGGTGTTAATTATTCTATAGTTTGGGATGTTATAAAAAACAAAATACCAGAACTACAAAAGCAAATCATTGAAGTTATTGAAAATGAATAATCTAAATAGGATTGACTAATATATGAGTTTGTTTTACTACTAAACCCCCGTCTTCTTATCCCACAATTCAATATGCTCTCTTGATGAGTAGCGAACGCTTTCCCTTACAGCAATCTCAACCACGGTATTCCTGATTCTGTGCAGCCCTTCGCGGGTACCTCCCAGCGGCATCAGGATGATTTGATTTCGTTTTATCAGTTCGGGTTTCAGGAAAAATTCTTCAATTTCATTCCAGTCCTCTTGTTGGGCTACAACAAACTTGAACCAGGCATTACTGAGCGAAGAAAGATGGTTGATGATTGCAGGCTGATACCGCAGTTTATCGGGATTGCCGCTGTGTTTGAGTTTAGGACTGTTGTTCCATACGTCGATCAGTCTGGCAAACTCCGGATCGGGCATAAGGGTGCACTCATTTTCGATCTCGGTGAATGGCTTAAATCCGTATCTTTCAGTAAAGGCTTGCAGGAATAGGATAAGGCCCTTTTGTTGTTTCATGGGGCTTCCACCAGTGAGTATCAGATGTTGACCGCTACGCAATTTATCCACAAGATCGGTCTTGTCAATCAAGGTCCAGAGTTCTTCAAAAGTATATGGATTTCCTGCTCTCCACACCTCTTTGGTGTCGCACCACCAGCAGTTTTGTGTACAATGCTGTACTCTGAGAAATGCAGCGGGTTGCCCCAGGTTAATTCCTTCTCCTTGTATGGTGTCGTAAAAGAATTCTGCTATTTCAAGAAAGGGTTCATTATCCGGTTTGGGTTTTTGAAATTTTGGATGGGAGCCTATGATGGTTTTAACAAACTTCATAATTGATAAATACGATAGGGTTTATGAATTTTTCTAAGAAAAATAGTTATGGAATTCAAAATAATACCTGTTATTAACACTTCCCTTGATAATTTTGTTGATCGGGAAATTTAACGAGTGCTATAACAAAAGTAAGCATTCTGTGTTTTGAAATGTTTTTTCATAATTTTGGTTGATGATATCATTAAACGTATATCAGTTCATTCTAATTTATTCGTATTAAATGAAAAAAAGCCGGCGGAATATCATTAAAGAAACTGAAAATTTTGTAAGAAAAGAACTTTCGGGTGCCGAGGGAGGGCATGACTGGTGGCATATCTTGCGGGTATGGAAGTTATCAGTAAGAATTGCCCGAGCAGAAAATGTTGATCTGTTTGTAGTGGAACTTGGTGCTTTATTGCATGATATTGCCGATTCAAAATTTCACGATGGAGATGAAACCCTTGGGCCGCAAAAAGCCCGTAGTTTTCTGGAATCTCTTGGGGTTGATGAATCTGTTATTGATCATGTGGTAAAAATTACAGCAAATATTTCTTTCAGTGCCGGAATGGAAAAACAATCCTTCCGGTCAAAAGAGCTGGATGTTATCCGGGATGCTGACAGGCTTGATGCAATGGGTGCTATAGGGATTGCAAGGGCATTCAATTATGGCGGATTTAAAAACAGGGAAATGTATAATCCGGAAATCAAACCCAGACAGAAAATGACCAAAGAAGAGTATAAGTTGAATAATGCCCCCACAATCAATCATTTTTATGAAAAACTCCTTTTATTGAAGGATAAAATGAACACCGATACCGGAAAAAAAATGGCTTTTCAAAGACACGAATTTTTAGAAAAATACTTGGATCAGTTTTATCTGGAATGGGAAGGTAATTTATAGGTAATCATTAAATGCGTGGATCATTTCATATTTGGTATAACATTAAAATAACCCTGCCGGTATCTGTTTGTCAGATTGTTAATAATTAAATTGTTTTTCTCAATTCTTTTTATGGTCTTAAGGTGATTTTCAAAATTTATATGGTAATTTTGCCCCTGTTGGTTGATTTTTTTTGTATATTTAATAAAACGATATTTCTGAATATTTTCATTTTAACAAGCTTATGAGCAAAGAAAAAGAAAAAGAAAAAAATGTAAATGCCGAGAAACTAAAGGCATTGCAACTTACCATGGATAAGATTGAAAAATCCTATGGTAAGGGAACCGTAATGAAGCTGGGCGATTCGCCGGTAGTAAGTGTAAGCAGTATTTCTTCGGGAAGTATAGGTCTTGACCATGCATTGGGTATTGGCGGTTTCCCGAAAGGACGTATTGTTGAGATCTATGGACCTGAATCATCAGGTAAAACAACCCTGGCCATTCATGCCATTGCTGAAGCACAAAAGGCAGGTGGTATTGCAGCATTTATTGATGCAGAGCACGCATTCGACAGCAGTTACGCCCGCAAACTGGGTGTTGATATCGATAATCTGCTGGTATCTCAGCCCGATAATGGCGAACAGGCACTTGAGATCACTGAGAATCTGATCAGATCAGGAGCAATTGATATTATTATCATTGACTCTGTTGCTGCCCTTACTCCCAAAAGTGAAATAGAAGGAGAAATGGGCGACAGTAAAATGGGGCTTCAGGCCCGTTTGATGTCACAAGCTCTCAGAAAACTGGCCGGTACAATCAACAAAACGGGTTCCTGCTGCATATTTATCAACCAGTTGCGCGAAAAGATCGGTATCATGTTTGGTAACCCCGAAACAACTACCGGTGGTAATGCACTAAAATTTTATTCTTCTGTGAGGCTCGATATTCGTCGAATATCGCAGATCAAAG
>CAYXIT010000083.1:10751-15212 GCA_964465275.1 uncultured Bacteroidales bacterium
CCTCCATTCCGTCAGGCTGAATTCGATATCGTTTATGGGGAAGGAATTTCCAAAACCGGGGAGATCATTGACCTTGCTGTGGACCATAACATAATCAAGAAAGCCGGCTCATGGTTCAGCTACGGGGATACCAAGCTGGGGCAGGGCAGGGATGCTGTAAAAAGTTTGCTGACTGACAACCCTGAACTGGCTGAAGAAATTGAAGCCAAAATTATTGAAGCACTCTCAGCAAAAAAATAATAATTCTGAAGATTCTTAAAGTGGTCAAACGACTTTCAGCTCGTCTGACCACTTTTTTTTACTCTCGCCTTCAGGTCTCCCCGGTGAAAAAAAATCAGTTTTTCTCCATCAGCACCACATTCTCCACATGCTGCGTATGCGGAAACATATCCACAGCCTGTACTTTTTTTACCTTATAACTGCCCGATAACAATTCAATATCCCTGGCCTGTGTGGCAGGGTTGCAGCTCACATACACGATCTTTTCTGCTTCTGATGCGATTATTTGTTTCAGAACATCGGGGTGCATGCCTGCTCTGGGTGGATCTGTAATAATAACATCGGGCTTGCCATGAATTTCCATGAATTCTGATGTGAGAACTTTTGCCATGTCACCTGCTTCAAATACCAGGTTATTTAATCCGTTAATGGCCGAATTATCCCTTGCATGCAAAACAGCTTCTTCTATGTATTCAATACCCACCACTTTTTTTGCCTGACGGGCAATAAAATTTGCAATGGTACCTGCGCCGGTATAGAGATCATAGACAATTTCGCTCCCATTAAGTCCTGCAAAATCTCTTGCTACCTTATAAAGTTCATATGCCTGTTGGCTGTTGGTCTGATAAAATGATTTTGGTCCGATTTTGAATTTAAGCTCTTCCATTTCTTCCATCAGGTAAGGTTCTCCTGCAAAATGAACCGGTTCAAGATCTGCAATACTGGTGTTTTGTTTATCGTTGATCATGTAATACACAGAAATGATCTCAGGAAAATTCTCATGAATATATTTCAGCAAACTATCACGTTTTTCTTCCTCGCCTGAAAAGAGCACAAGGATAAGCATAAACTCTCCCTTTTCATTGTTTCGAATGATGATATTGCGCAACAAACCTGTTTTGGTTCTGAAATCATAAAAATCAATGTTATTATTTATTGCGAAATTTTTTATGCCCAGTCTTATATGGTTTGATGGTTTAGGTTGCAGCCAGCATTTTTTTATATCAAGCACCTTGTCATAAAATCCGGGAATATGATAACCCAGTGCTTCAAGGTCTGTAATTTCTCCTCCGCTTTGAATTTCATCCGGAGTGAGCCATCTGCGGCTGGCAAAAGTATACTCGAGTTTATTGCGATAAAACCGGGTTTTTTCCGAGCCCAGGATAGGGATTAACTCGAATGGATAATTAGCTTTTCCGATTCTTTCAATGTTGTCGGTAACCTGTTTTTGTTTATATCTGAGTTGTTCATCATAGCTTAGATGCTGCCATTTGCAGCCGCCACAAATACCAAAGTGTTCACAAAAAGGATCGGTACGGGAGTCTGATTTATTATGAAATCTGATAATCTCACCTTCCAGATGCCGCCGGCGGGTTTTTTTGATTTGGATGTCCACAACGTCTCCCGGGGCACCATAATTTACAAAAATAACCATATCATCATGCCGCGTAATGGCTTTTCCTTCAGCCGCCACGCCTGCAATAGTAACATTTTCTATGATCTTATTGTATAAGTGTCTTTTATTGCTTCTGCTCATTCTCTGAAATTTTGAGCAAAGATAGTAAGAGTTTAAAGGTTTATTTGCGACTAAACAATTTTGTAGTATCTGGTTTTTAATTAATATAAATCTTTTCACCATGACCGTGATTAAAAATATCTTTGCTAAGCTCACCTTTGACTCGGTTTGGTAATAATATATCAGATAATGTTTCAAAAGCATCCTGAACATATCATCTTTTTCGACGGCGTTTGCAACCTTTGCAACAGCTCTGTGAACTTTGTGATCCGGCACGATAAGCGAAACAGATTTCATTTTGCTTCTCTGCAATGGGATGTTGCCAGGGAATTGCTATCTGAAAATTACCCTGAAGGAGATGATTTTCAGACAATCCTGTATTATGATAAAGGGAAGATTTTTGAAAAATCAACAGCAGTTTTACGAATTGCCAGGCAGCTTGGGTTTCCATGGAAGTTTGCATACAGCTTTATCATTATTCCGAAATTTATTCGTGATGCTGTGTATATGTACATCAGCCGTAACCGCTATAAATGGTTTGGGAAAAGGGATAAGTGTATGATTCCCTCTCCTGAGCTAAAAAATAAATTTCTAAATTCGTCGCTTTAAAATCCTGTTGGCCACCTTTCATAATCGGTTAATCTTATGTTTTGGTTTCCTGAAATGTGAAGCCATTTTCTTATGATTTTAAATCAAAACCTTTTTCCTATATTTGCCCCTAAATTACCTATACATCAATTAAAACGAAACATAAAACTAACCAATTAAAAAGGAGATTTATTATGAGTAACGTAATGACTGAAAAGCTAAATTCTCAGCAGCTTATTGATCTGGAAGATAAATACGGAGCGCATAACTACCATCCACTGCCCGTAGTTCTTTCACGTGGTGAAGGAGTACATGTGTGGGATGTGGAAGGAAAGCGTTACTATGATTTTCTTTCGGCATATTCTGCTGTAAATCAAGGTCATTGTCATCCAAAAATTGTGGAAGCACTGGTTGATCAGTCCAAAACACTGGCACTGACATCAAGGGCATTTCATAACGATGTTCTGGGAAGGTATGAGAAATATGTAACCGAATATTTTGGTTACGATAAGATTCTTCCTATGAATACCGGAGCAGAAGCTGTTGAAACTGCTATAAAACTTACCCGGAAGTGGGCTTACAGGAAAAAAGGTATTCCTGAAAACATGGCTAAGATAGTTGTTTGCGAGAATAACTTTCACGGGCGTACAACTACCATTGTTTCTTTTTCAAATGATCCTGACGGTTACGGCGATTATGGTCCGTTTACCCCGGGATTTATCCGCATTCCATACAATGATGCCGATGCTCTGGCAGAAGCCCTGAAAGACCCCAACGTGGCTGGATTTATGGTAGAGCCTATCCAGGGTGAAGCAGGTGTTTTTGTTCCCTGCGATACTTACCTAAGTGTAAAGAGCTTTGCGAAAAGCACAACGTTCTTTTTATTGCTGATGAAGTTCAAACGGGTATTGCACGCACAGGAAGACTGCTGGCCTGCGATCATGTAAATGTAAAACCTGATGTGCTTATTCTTGGCAAAGCCATCAGTGGTGGTATGTATCCTGTATCAGCTGTTCTGGCTAATGATGATATTATGCTTGTAATCAAACCCGGTCAGCATGGTTCAACTTTCGGTGGAAACCCTGTTGCTGCGCGTGTTGCGGTGGCAGCTCTTGAAGTAATTAAGGATGAAAAGCTTGCTGAAAGAGCAGAACGCCTTGGCCAGGTTCTACGCCAGGAATTGAGAGCAACAAAATCAGAAATGATTACCAAAGTAAGAGGAAAAGGTTTATTGAACGCTATTGTTATTAAGCCTAAGGGCGGCAAAGAAGCCTGGGATGTATGCGTAAAGATGGCTGAAAACGGCCTGCTTGCAAAACCAACTCATGGCGATATTATTCGTTTTGCACCTCCTTTGGTAATTACAGAAGAGCAGTTGATGGAATGTGTGGAAATCATCCGCAAATCAGTTGCTGCTTTTGAATAATAAGTGATATTTGTTTTTTTAAAGAAAGCGGTTCGGATAATAATACTGTTCGAACCGCTTTTTCATAAAAAAAGCCGGATGAAAACTCATCCGGCTTTTATATAATAATCACCCTAAAACTTTCTAGTGTACGAGGCCTTCATATCTTTTCTCAACTTCGGCCCAATTTACCACATTCCAGAAAGCACTGATATAATCCGGCCTGCGATTCTGATAATTAAGATAATAAGCATGTTCCCAGACATCAAGCCCTAGAATAGGTGTGCCTTGCACATCAGCAACATCCATAAGTGGATTGTCCTGGTTAGGTGTGCTGGTAACATGCAACTCACCATTGTTGTCAACAATCAGCCATGCCCATCCGCTGCCGAAACGAGTGGCGGCAGCTGTATTAAATTCTTCTTTAAATTTTTCGAATGATTCAAATTTTTCTTCAATAGCGCTCATTAGCTTGCCACCAGGATTGCCACCTCCGTCAGGAGACATTACCTGCCAGAACATTGTATGGTTAAAATGACCACCACCATTGTTTCTGACAGCTACCGGATGATTACTCATGTTAGCAAAAATGTCTTCCAGATTCTTGCTTGCGAGCTCAGTGCCTTCAATAGCATCGTTTAATTTATTGATATATGCCTGATGGTGTTTTGTATGGTGAATTTCCATAGTACGTGCATCAATGTGTGGTTCCAATGCGTCATATGCATAATTC
>CAYXIT010000084.1:0-8293 GCA_964465275.1 uncultured Bacteroidales bacterium
AATATAAAATATCTGATGTTAAAGTCATAATGAATTACCCTGCTCTTGAAAAGAAGAATAATACTTCTATTATGCCGGTAATTGATTTTCGGTTAATGTATAATTGGGAGAAAGATTCAAGATTATTTTTATATCATGGAACCTGGAATAAAGGAAGAGGTCTGGAGTTGCTTATTCAAACTTTCAAATTAACACCAGAACAATTTAAACTTGTTATTATCGGGAAGGGTATATTAGGAAAGCGTTTACATGATGATGTCAGGTCTTTGGGACTTGAAAACCGTGTTAAATTGATTGATTTTGTTTCTTCTGAATTGCTGCCCAACTATACCAAAGCTGCAGATGTTGGTATAAATTTACTGGAACCCTATAATTTAAGTAAGGCTATGGCATCGCCCAATAAATTATTTGAATATATTCATGCGGGGATTCCTGTAGTTTGTTCAAATACCAAGGAAAACCGGGCAATTTTAGAAAAGTATGATGTGGGAATTCTGGTTGAAAATAATCATGAGAGTTTGCTGGAAGGATTGTTTTATTTTAATTCACCTGAAAACATAAGATCGAAATCGAAAAGTTTGCCGGAAGCTGCCGGTTATTATTCCTGGGAGAACCGGACTGATGAATTGATAAGTTTTTTCAAGAAAAGTAAAGATTGAAGGAATTGAAAAAAATCCTCATCATATCCTACTATTCCCCTCCGGGCAATTTTGCCGGGAGTTACCGTTTAAAATCCTGGGCTGATCATTTGCATAAGTTTGGTTATTATCCGATAATCATAACCCGGCATTGGGATGAAAACCAAACGGATTACACAGCTATAAGCCGGCAAAATGATGTATCGGTTGAAAATGGCGATACTTTTACTGTCTATAGATTGCCTTACAAAGGGACATCCCGGGATAAGCTTGTATCAAAATATGGCTACAAAGCTAAGTTTCCGGGTAAGGTATTGTCTTTTTTTCAGTTGCTGTGTCAGAACTTTTCTCTTACCTGCAATCCTATGTCAGGCTTGTACAGATTCTCAAGAGAATATTTAATAAATAATCCAGATGTAGAAATGGTATTATGTAGCGGCCGACCTTTTATTCAGTTTCAGTTTTGCAATTCTTTGCAAAAGGAGTTCTCACGGATTAAATGGATTGCAGATTACCGCGATGAATGGAATTCACAAACCAAAGAATACTTTAAAACCAGGTCACTTACCCTCAGGTTTTTATCACTCATTGAAAGCAGGTATGAACGTAAATGGGTTGAGAGTGCTTCTTTGATCACAACAGTATCTGAAGAAATTCGCAAGAGGATAGTTGCCTTCAACCACTTTAAGGGTAATTCTAAGGTAGTGCTGAACGGATATGAATCAGATGATATTCCTGAAAAAATTTGGGAAAAACTTCCCGACACATCAAAATTCAGAATCTTTCATGGAGGTAGTCTGTATACCTACCAGGATATGGATGTATTTGCATTGGGGTTCAGTAAATTTATGGAAGCGGTAAAAGGCAAGGAAGATAGCGTTGAACTCATTTTTGAAGGATTAAACGATGATCCGAATGTTCATTCATGGCTTTTGTCCAAATTCAGGGATTTTCAAAGTCATATTGTGATCCATCCGAGAACAGAAAAATCAGAATACCTGACGCGAATGCGAAATGCCCATGTTTTGTTGGTTTTTCCCTATAATGCTTTAAAAGGAACTTATTCCAGCAAGATTTTTGAATATCTTCCTGCAGGCAGGCCTGTTTTAATGGCTCCTTCTGATGATGGTACCATCACAAGATTACTTCACGAAACAAAGACAGGTTTTGTTGCAGAGGATGCAGATGCAGTTTGTGATTTTCTGTTAAGTAAATTTCAGGATTTTGTCAATGGCACTTTTTCTTTATCTGCGTCTGATGAAAGGGTAAATTTTTATTCAAGGGAAAAGCAGACGAAAATTATGGCCGAAGCAATGGACAGGTTATTGCACCAACATTCATAACCCGGTTGAAAATCCGTGTATTTTATAATTAGCTGAACCCTGATCTTGCCGGGTAAAATTCTCCACTCTTTGTTGATATTCCTTTGATTTCCCTGGCTTTGTGATAGAGAATAAACAATCCCATGGTAATAAATGGTAATAAAGGTATCTTTAATCTTACCAGGGCTCCGAAATTAGCAGTACTGATACCTACAGCAAAGGCAAATATGACGGCAAAAGTGAGTGAAAAAACTACCAATGGTTCATCAAATATAATTTTTATCATTTTTATGGGCCCTGTTTTCCAAAGGATTACAAGAACCAATAGCATAAAAGCGGTATTCTCAAGGGCTGCCAGTAACATAACCGGATTGCGGATTTCCCAAATATAGGGGCGGAACAGACCCGCAGCAATAGCTGCCGGAGCTTTACTGAAAAAGTTCCATAATGTGCCGTCAAATTCGCCCAATGAATAAAAATTGTACCCGTATTGCTCAGCTCTAATATGGTCTTCATATGTAATTATTGCTTTCTGGATGATGCCTTCCAGGCTACCGTAATCACCCAAGAATTCACTGAAAAGGTTCAGTAAACCAAAACCGGCAGCAAGAAAAGCAAATATGCTCAATGGTAACAGAGCAAACCTTAAAACCGGGTTTTCAATTGTTTTAATGCTTCTCCAGGCCAGAAAAATGAAAAATGCCGGGATAATTGCCACAAATACATAAGGTTTTACATAAATTATTAGATAGGCTGCCAGGGCGACCATTATCAGATTTTTTGTGATGTTACTTTTCTCAACGGTTGCCATGTAAACCGAATAGACAAACCACCCTGTTGCTGCCAGAGTTATGGTATCCTTTGAAATACCAGAACCCCAGAAAAGAACTGATGGAAAAAACAGGATTCCAAAAGCCAGTGAATTTGAATAACGGGGATAAAGATGAGTGGCAAACAGGAATAGTTTCCACGATCCACCATAAAAAAACCATGCCAATAAAATACTGGTTGTAAAATAGTTTTTAAAACCCAGCAAGGTAAAAATACTGGTAACTCTGACTACAAAAAATGAACTTGATTTTCCCCAATACCATGGATATCCTGTTTCTTTCGAAAATGCCAGGTAAGCTTCACGAGACTCATCCCCAAGCAAAATTTTAAGGTAGGCAACCGGATCATGGAATAATAAGTTTACCAGGGCTTCTGAACTGCGGTAATAACCGATAGTATCACCACTTTCACGATAATATAAGGTGTAAATCAGGCCCATTGCTATAGCACCCAAAACACTGGCAAATAACCCCCATACATAAAAACGGTAAACCGGATTTGTGTCAATATGCCTGTTTTTAATATAAGTCGCCACAAGAAACATGATTAGCAAGTAAACCAGTATAATCACATAATCTGTGAAATCAGGCATTAGCGACTTTGTCCAGTTATCTGTTATCTGCATGTTCTTTGAAATTCCAGCGACAAAATTAAGGATTATAAAGCAATAAAAAATTTAACAGTCGTTTAAAAAAATTATATAAATTTGTTTAGTCATATGTTGAGATGTATATACTACATATTGATTTTAAAAGGATTGTTTTTAGGATCAGGGTCAATTTTGCAACTTTTCAAAGGACTATATGATCCCCCCAAGATCTACTTATGCCGGCCCCATGACAAATATGATCCCAGGCTGAGCCAGCTAAATAGCATGGAAAAGCTTGAGCATTTTATTGACAGCATTGCAAACCTGAAAAAATTAAGTAAGAATGATTTTTCTGGCTATATAAATTTGGCAGACAGTTTGATACGTATGCGATTTTATTACGGGTTGCAAAACTATCGATTCTCAGAAAATTATTTAGCCAATCTTGCTGGGAAATATATCTGGTATGATATGGGTGCAAAGGTATTACCTGATGATATTCTGAAAGGCCAGAAAGCCTTTTGTAGTCAAAGTTCCATTGTATTTCAGGAATTTTTAAGGCGTAAAGGTTTTCAGGTACGCCCGGTATTTCTTTCCAATCATTTCTGTACAGAAGTACTCATAAACGGGCAATGGCAGTTTCATGATGTAAGCTACAAACCACAACTAAAGTCTCTGGGAAGCATGAGTACTGAAGATCTACTTGCCAATCCGCAAGAACTTGAGCAGGCTTATCTTTATACCTTCGCCGAAAGTTTCCGCGATAACCTGCAAGGGAATTTCAAACCTGAAAGCGTTTCCTATGGAGAGATCAACACCTTTGCCGCACCGCGCATGGCGCTTTTTCATCGTGTCACCAGCTTTTTAAGCTGGTGGGGCTGGCTGGTGTTTCTCGGTTTGGCCGGCATCATGAAAGTCAAAATGAGAAGAAATTAAATGAATGAATAGAAAAGGGACGGCGAAGCCGCTCCCTTTTTTTTCTCCCCCCACCTGTAACGGCCGTGTCATCCTGAACGAAGTGAAGGATCCCGTGGCCCTACTGGTGCAGAAAAAGAAAGAGCACGGTTGAAGCAACCACCAGAGCAATTATATTTTTTCAACAGCCAGGCTGCAGCGGCTGCGAGATCCTTCGTTCACCCTTCTAATGTGGGTTATGGTGTCAATAGTCGGGCTGCATTGGCAACGAGATCCTTCGTTCCACTGCGTTTCACTCAGGATGACAGGCGGTTAATACATGCCCTGACCCCCGTGTTACATGCAAAATAAATCTGTGAGTTTTCAGAATAAATTGCTATCTTCAATAGATAAAAGTGTTTTGATGCTGAGAATCAGCATTTTTTTTTGTACCGGCCCTTCACAAAATGGGCAATTAAATTCTGATAAATGACCAAAATCGTACTCTCCCTGTTTTTGATCTTTCTTTTCTTCGCAAATGTCAGAAATAGTCAGGGACAAACCCCCGGATCAGCAGCCGGAATACCTCCGGCCATTTTTAACATCAGTTATCATGGCAACAATCTGTGGAACCCCGGTTTGAATGCCGGTGTGGAACAGCTATGGTCTGTAAGCCATAAGGCCAACAAAAGATCGCAACCTGTGGTGATTGAAAAATTTTTTAATGCCGATTTCGGGTTTTTCAGGGATTACAGCCGACAAACCCCGTTTTTCACCCATGTGGGAATTAATAACCGGCGTTATCGCGAGAATAAAAACAGTCTCCATTTTCAGTTCGGCTTCAGTCCGGTTGGAATATATCGCGCTTTCCTGCCAGAGACATGGGAATATACTGTAAATGGGACAGTAGAAAAGGTTCTTTTGCCCAGCCGGTGGTATTATGCCCCGGCAGTAAGTCTGGGTATGGGGCGGTTTCACAGAAATCAACCCGGAACCGGATGGTTTGTGGAAATGAATATCACAACCCTTATGCCGTATAATACTTATGTAATGCCCCTTCTTAACATCAAAGCGGGCTATCGTATACCTTTGAATAAACAGTTCATTAATTTTAAAACCACATCTGATCATGTCAACAACAATTAAAAAATATATTTCGGTCATCTTTTCTGTTATAGTTTTAATGTCATGCACCAAGGAAGACCCCCTGGTAATAGATGATACTTTCTTTCTCCGGCACAAAGGAGCAGAAATGCCGGTTTATGTGAACGGAAATCGCGAAAGCAAAACCTTTGTCGTGTTATTGCACGGGGCAGGGAGTTTCGGACTTTCTTTCCGCAACGGAGCATTTAGCGAAATTCTTGAAAAAGAGTTTGCTTTTGTTTATTGGGATCAGCGCGGTCAGGGCACTTCACAGGGAAATTATCCGGGACCGGAAAATATCATTGAGCTGATGGCATCTGATATTGTAGCTCTTGTAAATGTTTTGAAGCAGAAATATGGAGATGATATTAACCTGTTTTTGATGGGCCATAGCTTTGGCGGTATGCTGGGTCTGGAAGCTTTGCTAAACCAGGGGTTGCAGAATGATATCAACGGATTTATTTCTATCAGCGGGGCACATGACTTTGATCTGATTCAGCAGACACGGCTTATGATCATCTTCGGGGTGGCAAACGAACAGATTATAGCCGGAAATAGTGTGATTGAATGGGAGGAGATAAAAGAGGAAGCAGAACAACTTGATCCGTTTAACGATGACGATTACAATGCAATACTCAAGCTGGCTGCACGCAGCATGAAACTTATCGAGACCGACGGTTTGGTATCAACCGAAATGCCATCGGGAGTGGCTACCAATACAATACTTCAGAATAATCCGCTGACATGGCAGTTTTCTCACTTTTTTAACCAGCCGGTAAATTACGCTATTGAAAACAAATACTCCCTTGCAGGCCGGCTCGGAGAGCTTACCATCCCATCACTCTGGCTTTATGGCAAATATGATTTCAGTGTTCCGGTTTACATTGGTGCTTTTGCTTACCAGGATGCCGGCTCAGATTACAAAGAATTTGTTTTGTTTGAAGAATCTATGCATCACTTGTTTTATACCGAGTCCGGTGATTTTGCTGAAGAAGTGTATAAATTTGTGAATTAGATCCGTGGCTAAAATGGCAAAAAAAACCCCGCTGCTGATTAACGCTGCGGGGCTTTCGGGGTATTATGATTAAGGAAACTCAGGTGCCGGTTGATTATTTGTTGTCATCGTCGTCGTCATCATCGTCGTCATCATTATCGTCGTCATCGTCATCGTCATCATCGTCATCGTCGTCGTCGTCATCGTCGTCGTCATCATCGTCAGTTTCTACTTCCAGTGCATCTTCAATGGCATCGATAATATCATCGGCCAGGTCGCTGTTGCCATCGGGATCATCCTCCCAGATCTCTATAACTCCATCACCGTTCCCATCATAGGCATTGAGCAGGCCATTGTCAATCATAGACTGAATAAGTATAGGTACATAGAATTCAATCATTAATTGTACCGACTCACCATCCAGTTCAAGGTACATACCATCTTCAAACTCAATTTCAAAGTCAAAGTCATCATCATACCAGAAAATAAAAGGAGTTTGATCAAGGGTACCTGTGATGTAAAGGGATCTGTTCAAAATTTCAGGTACACTTTCGTTCTTGCTGATATCAATATCCACTTCTATTTCATCATAAACAGCGTTGGGAATAGTTATATTACCCAGGTTGATACCGTCAAAAGCATCGGGCGACATAAGGTCAACAAGGAATGGTCCGTAAATGTTGATATCATCATCATCATAAAGGTCATTCCAGTCATCCATATCTTCATAGTCATCATCCAGTTCAAATTCAATTTTATCAACATTGAGAAGGAACTGATCTATTTCGATGGAATTCACTGCATTGCTCTTGGTACCGTCAACTGATGTACGGATTACAAGCTGAACAGCTGATTTGTCTTTTACCAATGAAGAATCATCGTTACAGGATGTAATGAAAAATACTGCTGCTAAAGCGATGGTTGCAAAAATCATTCTTTTCATAATTTCAAATTTTGATTTAATTAATAATTTATTTGTGTTTCTCATTTTTCACAAATGATTTCCTTAGGGACGAAAATCTGATACCTGAGGTTGCAATGGGGATCATTTTTTTACATGAAAGTATATATGAAAATATATAAATACATCCTGAATGCTTACTGGTAAGGGTTTTGGGGGTATTAAAAATTTTCAGTTTTTTTCCTGATTTTTTGTGATAGGGCAAATAGTATTTTAAAGGAGCTGATAAGGTTTTCCGACAGGGGAATAGCAAATTTTATCTGCCAAAAGTGTAATAGATGTTAAACCTGAATTCAATACTTCTGTTGTAAGTATTGCTGAAGTTAACAGGAGAGTTAACTCCACCCTGGTAAATATCTGTTAAGCCCCATTTTACATGTACGCCGGGTGAAAAAACAACTCTTCGCAGCGGTTGCCATTGCAGATATTGTCCCATCACAATTCCGTAATCAAGTCCTGAATACAAGGGCTTAACATCGAACTGATCGTTTTCAATGATCTCGGTAGCAGAATTCATAACTGAAGCATAAAAACCCAGTAAGCTTTTCAATGAAACTGCGTTGGTGTTCCGGAGCATCTGTTTGCCAGTGGTATGGCTTGCCATAAGTTCCCACTGAAGATAATTGAGTGAGATACTTCTATGGGTAAACTGCCCATGGATGTATTGCCGGTAGGTTTGTCCGGTGGATGATGAGATGAATAATCCGGTTTCCATTCCCCAGCGTTGTGTATGCTGGTAATGCAGGTTAATGCCGATATCAGGATAAAACTTCAGATCGGTGCGGTTATGATTCAGTCGGTCGAATCCTTCAAAAGTTTCATTATTGATAAGCCATGTATTTTTTATGGCCGTGGTTATACCCAGGGAGAATGAACCGGGTGAATTAATATTGTTTGAAAATGCATAGGATACGATGCCAT
>CAYXIT010000084.1:8303-11133 GCA_964465275.1 uncultured Bacteroidales bacterium
TGCGGCATTAAGGTATTTGCTATATTCAAAGGGGAAACCAGTTGAGATTTTATCAAGTTTTCAGCCCGAACTTCAATATCTAATTGAATGGGTTTCTCTTCTAATGGTGAACGGAGTGCCAGATACTCATTACCAAACATACCGGTTTGTGCAGACAGGGGGATAAGTATTTCAGGAATGTTTGCCAAAGCCGGAGTATATTGTTCTTCAGAAGAAGAAATTTGTTGCGGTGTAATGAGATTTTCTGTTTCGGTGATAGGCTGTGTTTCTTCAGAGTCTGATATTACAGTCCCTGGTAATTCTGCCAGATATGTTGTCCGGCTTTGTGTTTCACCGGCAAGAGCCTGCTGATTATCTTCCGGTCCGGTTGATCCTGAATCAGCAGGGGGTGGGATAGTGATCGGGGTTTCATCCGCCAGGCGGGGTTCAGTTATATCACGGTTAAGCAGCCATATACTCAACACGCCAAAGCTTATAATGGCAGCAACGGCAGCAGCACGCAGTCCGAAGTACCAGAAGCCTTTCTTCTGGCTATCTTTTTCCAGTTCGGTTGAAATGTTATCCCAGGCTTCCTCTACCAAGAGCTTTCTGGAAATATCAGTCCATAGTCCTTCCGGAGCAGATGCCTTTTTTTCAGCCATTTGCCTGCGATAGAGTTCTATGAGTTCTTTTTCCGTCATTTCGTTGTATTATTAAGATGCTTCAAGCCATTGCTGTAAAAGTAACTTTGCCCTGCTGTACATTGATTTGGAAGTACCTTCAGCGATATTGAGCTGTGCTGCAATTTCCTTGTGCGAGTAGCCTTCCAGGGCAAAAAGATTAAAAATGAGCCGGGCTCTGTCGGGTAACCGTTCCACAAGGGTCAATATCTCCTTAACGTTTTCATTGCTTTGAGCAACATCAAAACCCTGATCCTCATCTTCAATTTTTTCTATATCCACAAAATCATCTTTTTTCTTCTTTTTTCTGTAATGATCTATGGCAGTATTGACAATGATCCTTCGTATCCATCCTTTAAGTGAACCCTGATTATCATATTGATCCAGACTTCTGAAAACTTTGATAAATCCGTTTTGCAAAATATCCTTGGCTTCATCAAGGTCCGATTCGTATGCCAGGCAAACTACAAACATATCATCGGCAAATTTGCGGTATAGTTGTTCCTGGGCTTTCCTGTCATTACTGAGGCAGCCCCGGATCAATTCCTGCTCCGAAAGATCAAAATACTTTGTCATGAACCTACTGTTCCTCAATAATGGCTCTTACAGTATTTTTGAGCCTGAATAATATCCTTTCGTAAAGATCTTCATTTTCATCGGAAGAAATTTCAATATACTCAATATCATTTTTGATGTTGTTATTTCCGTCGTTATCATCATCATTATCATCATCACTATTATCATCATCACTATTATCATCATCGCCACCATCGTCATCGCCACCATCGTCATCGCCATCGTCGTCATCATCATCATCATCATCATTGGTTGCAGCCAGTTCAAGCAAATATCTTTCAATATTTTCAATGGCTACATATGGATTTATTTCAAGCTGTACGTTGTAATTTTTACCCGACAAGAGCGATAACTGACTGTTACCACCTGTATCAGATGTCTCCATTAACAGCATTTCTGTGCGATCGATGGCAATAAAGAGCAATATTTCGCTGCCGTCAAGCCTGGTGTATTTGCCTTCAATGATAATACCGAAATCATCAACATCAACATATTCATCCAGTTCTTCATCAAAATACTCTTCATAATAATCATCATCAATCTCCCGGGTTTGTATTTCCCAACGCATCTGGTTGTAAACTCCCTGTGGAATATCAAAAGCATCGATTGCTGTTACTGCTTGATTCTTTCCTATGGCATAGATACCAAAGGGTACTGTGGGTTGAGAATCGAAGAAGATATCACTTCCCTCTTCCCTTACGCCGTAAAATTTTATTTGCTGCACAGCAATAGCGGTATTATGAAAATCAAGGTAGCTGATACCGGGAGTGTTTGCACCCATTGCCATGTGCAGATTCACATTTACAGGTGCACTGAGCTCATCGTCGGGCATACACCCGTTGAAAAGTAGCATTAACATTAACCCGCCAATTAAGCCAAAAGTATATTTATGCATAAGCAATGTTTTAGTCGGATTTTAAGAGGTATAAATTTAAGCACATAAATCATAAACAACTAATGGACGTAAATTTCAATAAAAAAGTTCTAATGGATGTAAAATATTTTTTTAGTTTTAGGTTTTGAGCCAGGAAACCCGAACTCGCTTTTAACCATATAAGGCATTTAAGGTTATATAAGGCATATGAGAAACTGGGAAAGATGGAAAGTAGAAAAATAAGGAGATGGGAACCGCAAGGGACGCAATGTTTTTTCGCAAGGACCGCAAAGGTTTTAGTAGCTCTTTTGTTGTCTTTGCGCTTCCTTTGCGGCTTTACGTGATGCAAAACATCTGTGGCAAAAAAACACCAGGCTTCATTCGACAGGCTCAGGGACCCCACTCTCCTTAACTTCTCAATTTAAATCTGGTTTTTTTCCCAAAGATTCAGCTTTTGGTTTTATTTTTGCCATCAAAGAAAACACACCAATACTGTATGTTATGAAACGAAGAATTTACTTTCCGCTTTTTGTAATCTTTTTTCAGATGATCGTGGCTGCCGGGGCGCAAACACCAGTGTTATTCAGCAAAAGCGAACAGCACTCCTTTGTGGTGCATCTGCAACCGGGCAATGATCCGGCTTATCAGGCATCCAATGCTATTATACGCGAACTGGCGCGCATAAACAACATCCTTTTCAAGTTAACCATATCATTAAAAA
>CAYXIT010000084.1:11143-15030 GCA_964465275.1 uncultured Bacteroidales bacterium
CGCGCATAAACAACAAACGTCCCGACCGTACCGAATATTCCTTCACTTTTGATGTGGATGTGCAGCTTACCCGTCGAGGGAATAAACTGGTTACCCGGGTGGATATGGATAAATTCCGGTTCAGGGGCGATTACCGCTATATGGGATTTGATATGTCGGATGTATTGCTGCCCTATGTGGATTTTAAACTGGAACTTCGCCAGAGGGGAATGCTGGTTACTGCTTTTGAGCAAAAGGCCACTGAACTGGAGATGAAGAATAACAGGTTCAGTTTTGAGTATGTGGATTCACTTCCTAACGACAATAATCTGAAGATGGCTTTCAAGGAACTCAATCTCCATATTACTCATATTAACCGGAGAGCCTTTAATGCCAAAACAACTCTTATCAATGATTATTTCGATACTGAGGCCATGCTGCAGGATATGTATTCGCTGCTGCAATCTATTGATGTGTATGAACTGGATTACCTGAATATTCACCGTCAGCAGTTGCAGGATGTGGAAGCAGGGATCGGGCAGATCATGTCACGTGATTTCCTGAATCTTTTGCAATTGAATAAATACGATCCTATCGCTATGGTTCCCAAATTGAATGATATTATGGCACTGCATAGTGAAGTATCGCAGGAAATGGGCTGGGTACTTGAGAACCTGCATGTTTTGTATTACCATCGGGGGCTTGAGCAGTTGCAATATGATTCACAGGCTGCATTGAACAGCTTCCGTGAATCGCTTCGTATCATGCCTGAATATGCTCCGGCAATGGTAGATATGGCAAAACTCATTTATAACATTGATGATGATCCTTTTGATGCTATGCAGTGGGTTGTGCAGGCATGGAAACTTTCCTATATCGATCCGCAGACCCGCCAAAGTTTGCAGGAGTTTACATTCCGTATAACTGATGATCTGCAGGAAATGGCCCGGGAAAGGGAAGATGAGGGTGACTACCATCAGGCTCTTGAAAACTGGATCCAGGTGCGCGATTTTTGTGCTGCAGTGAGGCTGGTAAATTGCGGAAATCATGTGGAGGAAGGAATTTTCAGATCGCACAAGGGTATATACAGCGGTATGATCGATGATGCAACCCGCATACTTGCACGTGGTGAACTTGACCAGGCTGAAAGGCAGATACAAAAAGCTATTGGTTACCAGAGAATGAACAGCAGATATATTGCCTCGGCAGCCGACGCAGATGCCTTGATGCAGGATGTGAAAAGCAGGCAGTACCGGAAAATCATTCAGGATGGCCGCGCACATCTTCAACGCCAGAGCTTTGCCATGGCATTGAATGCCTTTGAAAGAGCCCTGGCAATTCAGCGGGATTATGCGGTACAACAAGATAGTCAACTGCCGGAACTGATAAAACAATCCAAACGTCCGTTGCTTTTCGCCGAGCTTGACAGACTGTCGGGTGTTTTACAGCGCAATGAGCTTGAGCAGGCGCGCAATATTCTTCACTCATTAAGTAATGATATACAAGCATATGATTTTGTGGCTGACCAGGAAATTGCATCGCTCATGGAAGAGTATCGCGAGCAATTGCAGGGCAGGCATTGTGCCAGCATAGAGATGCATATAGAGAGTATAATGCGCAGGGCCGACCAGCATATTATGGCCGGAGAGTTTCTGCTTGCCGATGAGCGCTTTCATGAAATCATTGATCTAAGCAACGAAAACAGCGAATGTGTATTGAGTCTGCAAGCTATGGAACGCCGCAGGGCAGAAGTGCTGCCTGCCATCAATTATCAGCAAAGGATCATTGCTGTGGAAGAACACATCAGGGCAGGAAGATACGTTCCTGCTGTTGACGGCTACAATGATGCAGGAAGATTTTTCGAACACAACGGTTTACAGAAATACAGGCTGGAACATAAACCTATAGATGAGTTCAGTAAGGTTTATCATCCCGGATTTGTGTTGCACCTTGCAAACCTGTTTGCCCATAGGGGTGAAGCTTCAGTTGCACTTGATCTGATATATCATCTTGATTCAAAGGACTTTTCACCCCGTCAGATGCGCGATGTGCAGGAACTTACCGGGCGTGTGCTGGCCCGCAACGATGCAGCCGAAAATCCTAAATGGAAACCCCGGCAAAAGGTGAAGGAATACACCCATGGTAACCGCTCACTCAGGTTTATGAGACGGGCCTATGTGAAGCAGTTCAGAAGGTCGAGGTAGGGAAGAGGGAACCGCTGAGTCGCAGAGAGCGCAGAGTTGTGCAGTGATTTTAATTTCTTTGCGTTCTCCGCAGATTTTAACCCAGCCAATCACAAAAAAGAAAGTTGATAGAAAATCTTTTTTCAATGCACATGCCCCTCCATTTCACGCCGTTCGGCCTGTTGGGTTTGCACCACTCCCTCACGCAGAGTTTCGTGCACCTCGCCGCAGCGTAGCATCATATCACCGAAATAGGGGTTTTTGATTTCTTCGAATTCACTGAGCCAGTAAGCGCCGCGATCGTCATCATACATGGGGCAGAAAGCCACATACCAAGTCTGGCCGATGGCACCCAGGGTGCGGGCGGTTTCAATAAATGCTTTGGAAAGGGGTTCGAAATACACGCGCATGGCAGAAATATCTTCTGCATCCACAATATTTTCCACACTTTCTTCGATGTCTTCATACCGGTCCATCCAGAACATGTGGTGCTCACCGTCGAGCGAATGCTTGCCGGTTGCGGTAAGTTGTTGTCTCAGTTCCCTGCCATGTTCTCTGGCTTTCTCAGGCTCATCGTCGGCCAGGGCATTTTTCAGATCGAAGTATATGTGGAAAAGTTTTTCCAGGTTGCTTCTGAAAGGTTCAGGTATGGCAGCCCTTTCGGGTGGCGCCATCATGCTGTAATGACCTCGGAGCTGTGCTGCCGCATCGATGGCAAATACGCCGCTTACAGCAATTTCTTCCCCTTCCGATAATCCGGAAAGCACCGTGTATCCATCTGCGGTGCGGGGGCCGGTTTCAATTTCGCGGAACTGAAAGGTAAAGCCATTGTTCTGCGATTTTTGAACGTACACCACTGAGCGCTTACCCGTCCACAGCACGGCTGTTTCGGGTATGACAAGCTGGTGTTGCCCTGCAGCGGTGAGGGTGGCATTGATCAGCATACCAGGTTTGAGCAGGTTGTTTGGATTAGATACTGTAAGCCTTACCCTGGCTGTTCGGGTTTGGGGGTTGATGAAAGGGTCAACAAATTCCACCTGCCCGCTGAGTACCTTTCCCGGGTGGGCAGGAATCATCACACTGGCCTGCTGTCCTGCACGAATTTGCCCGATCTGGTTTTCGTATGCATCCAGCTCCACCCATACATTCGACAACCCGGTAATGGCAAACAGCGTTTCTCCGGTATTTACATAGTCACCTTCTGAAACCGCCCTTTGTGTAAGGTAGCCAGAAAGGGTAGCATAAATATCGGTTGTTGCAGATGCCTGTCCGCTTTCTTCAATACGGTTGATTTGCGCTTCGGTAAGGTTGAAAAGTTTAAGCCTTTCCCGCGCTGCATTGTACAGGCGTGGCTGACTTTCCCTGCGGCCGGCGGCATGAATTAGCTCCTGCTGTGCCTGCATCATTTCAGGCGAATACAGGGTGGCCAGCCTTTCTCCAAGGATGATAAACCTTCCGGTATAATCGGCATATAGCTGTTCAATGCGACCTGGAAAGTCGGCAGTGATCATCCGTTTTTCCCGTTCATTGGCAGCTACCTTCCCGGTAAGATTTAGAGTGGTGCCGGTATGCAGGGCTTCCACCTTCTGTGTGCGCACATTGGCCCATGTGCTGTGGCTTTCCTGCATGGCAAAGAGGAAAGGGTCATCTTCCTGATTATCTTCCTGATCGGAAACAGGAATTAAATCCATTCCGCAAATGGGACAATCACCTGGTTCGGGTTGC
>CAYXIT010000085.1:0-15021 GCA_964465275.1 uncultured Bacteroidales bacterium
AACAGTGAGATATTACAAATGTCGAATGTGAACCTGCGCTTCACAAAACCCGAAATACAAGTGGCCATTAATCGGGATAAAGCCAACCTGATGGGGGTTTCTACTCAGAACATCGGGCAAACACTGCAACTGGCATTGTCAGGGCAGCGGTTCGGTTATTTCTTTATGCACGGAAAGCAATACCAGATACTGGGTGAACTTGCCAGGGAAAATCGTAATCAACCCCTGGACTTAAAATCACTTTATGTAAGAAATCTGCATGGTGATATGATACAGCTTGATAACCTGGTTACACTGCAGGAACAAACCGCACCTCCGCAACTTTATCGCTACAACCGCTTTGTTTCAGCAACCGTTTCTTCGGGCCTTGCACCAGGCTATACTATTGGCGATGGTATTGAAGAGATGAACCGCATTGCCGATGAGGTACTGGATGAAACCTTCCGTACGGCACTGGCCGGAGACTCAAGAGATTTCCAGGAGAGTGCATCCAGCCTTATGTTTGCATTCCTTCTGGCCTTGATCCTGATATTCCTTGTGCTTTCTGCACAGTTTGAAAGTTTCAGAGATCCGCTGATTGTAATGATAACAGTTCCGCTGGCTTTAACAGGTGCATTGTTCTTTATGTGGTATTTTGATATTACCATGAATATTTTCAGTCAGATCGGTATCATTATGCTCATTGGCCTGGTATCAAAGAATGGTATCCTGATGGTGGAATTTGCCAACCAGCGCAAGCAGCAGGGAATGGAAAAGCTGGAAGCCATAAAATTTGCGGCTGCAGCACGTTTTCGCCCTATACTTATGACGAGTCTTTCAACAATACTGGGCGTTTTACCGCTTACCCTGGGTCTGGGTGAAGGTGCTGAAAGTCGCATTGCAATGGGTGTGGCTGTTATTGGGGGATTGATCATTGCAACCTTCCTTACCCTGTATGTGGTTCCGGCCATTTATTCCTATGTATCAAGTTCTAAAAAGAATATAAGTGATGAGCCGATTGAAGCAGTTAGTTAATAGTTTGATTGTATTTTTTCTTTTCAATGCAGGGTTGCAGGCTCAGCAGGCCTTATCGCTGGAAGAGTTTATAGAAATTGCATTGGAACAAAATTACTCTTTGCGGATTGTAAAAAACCAGGAAGAAATCGCTGGCAATAATTTTACTCGTGGCAATGCCGGAATGCTTCCGGCTCTTGATCTGAGATCATCATTTTCCGGAAATATCAATAATAGCGACCAGAATCTTCGCGATGGGAGTGAGTTCAGCCTTCGGGGAATTCACAACACCACCTTCAATAACGCTCTGCAGGGGAGCTGGATGCTTTTCGACGGGTTCCGTGCACAGGTACGATATGCTCAGCTGGAAGAACTGAAGAACCTGGGTGAACTCAATACGCGCATCCAGATTGAAAACCTCATAGCCCAACTGGCATCAGAGTATTATTTCTACATACAGCAAACGCAACAGTTTTCCAATTTACAGTATGCTGTGGATATTTCCAGGGAACGGGTTCGTATAGAGCAGGAGCATTTTCTCCTGGGTTCGGGATCCAAAGTAACTCTTTTACAGGCTGAGGTTACGTTGAATGCTGACAGCTCACGACTTGAACGGCAATATGAAGTACTCAGGGCATCACGCATCAGATTGGCTGAAGTTATGGCCCTGCCCGATCTTACCGATGACATTGTTCCTTCAGATACTTCCATTGTGGTAAACCCTGGCCTGTTGTACGATCAACTGCTCGATGATGTTCTCAATCAGAATGCTTCCATACTCGCTGCTCTGCAAAACCGAAAAATAAGCGAATATGATTTTGATATGATCCGGTCGCGCACATATCCCTATCTGAATTTGAGCTCGGGTTATGGTTATAACTTTAGCACATCTCAAAGTGCTGCCTGGGAAAACCAACATTCCTGGGGAATGAATTATGGCATTACGGTGGGAATAAACCTTTACGATGGTAGCAACCTGCAGCGCCAGAAAAGCAATGCCCGGATAGAACTCGAAAATCGAGATCTTATGCTTGAGCGCACTCAGCAGGAAGTTACCGCTGACCTGCTCACTATTTATAATGCATACTCCAACAACCTTCGATTGCTTGAACTTGAAACACAAAACCTGGCAGCTGCCCGCGAAAATGTGGAAATAGCTTTTGATCGCTACCGCCTTGGGGCTCTCTCCGGATTTGAGCTTCGTGAGGTTCAAAAAAACCTGCTGGAAGCCGAAGAACGACTGCTCTCCATTCAATACCAGGCCAAAATGGCCGAAATAAGCCTGCTGCAGATTTCAGGAAGGATACTGGAAAGTTTTTAATAGGATGTTTTTGATTTTGAATCGTCAAGGTACGACTCTGAGTCGCGCCACAAATCAGCCGTGCGAACTTTTCTACAGATAACTTGTTAATATCTGCAAAGCATTAATATTTTTTCCATCCGACGATAAAAAAATAATCTATGAAGCGTTTTTTTACTCTTTCATTACTTTTTTCTTTTCTTTTTCTCCATTCTGTTCAAAGCCAGCAGGTCAATAACGTTGAATACATTTCTTCTGCATCAGCCGATGAAATTTCTCAACTCCTGGATTATGATATAGATAATGGTGTTCATTTTTATAAAATGACCTATCATACCACCGGATCAGATGATATGCCCGATATTGCATCGGGTTTGATTGTGATTCCCGATAATGATGCACAGGAGTTTCCATTGGTAATTTATCATCATGGCACGAGTCCGGCAAAGGATCAGGTACCATCATCGCTTAACCTGGATTATGAAGCTTATGCTTTTATCGGGGCAAGCGGGTTTGCAGTGCTGGCGCCCGATTACCTGGGAATGGGCGATTCACGAGGGTTTCATCCTTATGTGCATCGCGAAACCCAGGCCAGGGCTTCTGTGGATATGCTTAATGCATTTCATGAATGGCTTGAAAATGAAGATTATGCAGTAAACGATAAATTGTTTCTTACGGGTTATTCACAGGGAGGACATGCTTCCATGTCAACCCACCAGGAACTGGAACTTTTTCATTCCGCAGAATTCAGTGTAACAGCCGCTACACACTTATCCGGTCCTTACAGCGTTTCGGGAGTTATGCGTGATCTGATGTTCAGTCAGCTTGATTATTTCTTTCTGGGTTTTATACCTTATGTGATACTTGGTTACCAGGAAGTTTATGGTACTTTGTATGAAGATCTTTCCGAAATTTTTCAGCCTGAATTTATTGCTTCCGTTGAAGCCTTTTACAATGGTGATATCAATCTCTTTGAACTTACGTTTGCATTGAATTTTCTGGTAGGCCAGAATTATGGTAATTCTTACCCTGTTACGTTATTTAATCCTGATCTTGTAGATGATGTTACTTCAGATGATGACCATCCCATCAATATTATTTTACGCGAAAATGATACCTATAACTGGGCACCCCAGGCCCCAACCCGTATTTTCTATTGCATGGGTGATGAAATGGTGCCTTTTGAAAACTCCATACTTGCTGATTCGGTTTTGCAGGCCAATGGTGCTGTTGATCTCATAACAGAAAATCTTAATTCGGATATGAGCCACGGGGAGTGCGCTGTTCCCGCATTGCTCGAGACCATTGAGTTTTTCAAAAGTTTTGTTGAAACATCTGCCTACCCTCTGGCATTTGAAGAAGAGATCATTTTATATCCCAATCCTACCGATGGAAAAATAAATATATCCGGACCATATGGTATTACAGGCTATAAGGTTCAGGTAATGGATGTTTCCGGTAAAATATTACTGAACCAGTCTTTATCTTCCGAAATCAATTTAGATCATTTGCAACCGGGAATATATTTTATCAGGATCAGTAACCGGCAGGAAGTTTCTACCCACAAAATTTTATTAAAATAAAGATCATTTACTATTCTTATCATCTTTCAGAATATTTATAAAGCTTGATTATCTTTGCCTCAAAAAAGGATAATTGTTTAAATCTAAAGCATCATAATCTGAATGATGTTTACTAATTCTTTTCATATTTCATGAGCGACGATAAAAAGATCATTTTTTCCATGGTGGGAGTAAGTAAAGTTTTTCCACCCTCAAAGCAGGTTTTGAAAGATATCTATCTTTCTTTCTTTTATGGTGCAAAGATTGGCATCATTGGCTTGAATGGTTCGGGTAAATCTACCCTGATGCGTATCATTGCCGGGGAAGAGAAATCCTTCCAGGGTGAAGTGGTTTTTTCTCCGGGCTATTCGGTGGGTTATCTGGCCCAGGAACCCTTTCTTGATAATACCAAAACCGTGAAGGAAATTGTGGAAGAAGGGGTTCAGGATGTGGTGGATATCATGAAGGAGTATGAGGAAGTTAATATGAAGTTCTCCGAACCTATGAGTGATGATGAGATGACAAAACTCATTGAGCGGCAGGGCGAACTTTCTGATCTCATTGAGCAATACAACGGATGGGAACTTGACAGCCGCCTGGAGCGTGCCATGGATGCCTTGCGCTGCCCTGCTCCCGACGAGAAAGTTGAACATCTTAGCGGAGGTGAGCGCCGGCGCGTTGCACTCTGCCGTTTGCTGCTTCAGGAGCCTGATATTCTCCTGCTCGATGAACCTACCAACCACCTGGATGCCGAGTCGGTAGAATGGCTTGAGCTGCATCTTAAGCAATACAAAGGAACTGTAATTGCTATTACTCACGACCGCTATTTTCTTGATAATGTAGCCGGATGGATACTGGAACTTGACCGTGGCGAAGGTATTCCCTGGAAAGGCAATTACAGCAGCTGGCTCGAACAGAAGACCAAACGACTGGCCCGGGAAGAAAAGACGGAAAGCAAACGCCGCAAAACCCTTGAACGCGAGCTGGATTGGGTACGCATGAATCCCAAAGGTCGTCAGGCCAAGGCCAAGGCGAGACTAAACGCCTACGACAAACTTCTGAATGAAGATGTAAAACAAAAAGAAGAACGCCTGGAAATATTTATTCCCAGCGGCCCGCGACTGGGTTCAAAGGTGGTGGAAGCTAATAGTATTACCAAAGCCTTTGATGATAAACTGCTGTTCGAAGATTTTTCATTTTCGCTTCCGCCGGCAGGAATTGTGGGAATCATTGGTCCCAACGGAGCCGGAAAAACCACACTGTTTCGTATGATTATGGGGCAGGAGAAACCTGATAATGGAAATTTTGATGTTGGTGAAACGGTTCAACTGGGCTATGTAGATCAGGCACACGTGGATATTGATCCTGAGAAATCCGTATGGGAAGTCATCTCCGGAGGTAATGAAACTATCGCTCTTGCCGGAAAAGAGTTTAACAGCCGGGCCTATGTTGCCCGGTTCAATTTCAGCGGTGCCGATCAGGGGAAGAAATGCGGCGTGCTATCGGGTGGTGAGCGTAACCGGCTGCACCTGGCCATGACATTGCGCAGTGAAGCCAATGTACTGCTGCTTGATGAGCCCACCAACGATATTGATGTGAATACCCTGCGGGCCCTGGAAGAAGGCCTGGAGAACTTTGCCGGTTGTGCCGTTATCATTACTCACGACCGATGGTTTCTCGACAGGGTGGCAACTCACATCATCGCATTTGAAGGTGACTCAGAGGTAACTTTCTTTGAAGGTTCTTATTCAGAATATGAAGCAAACAAGAAGAAAAGACCGGGCGAAACCGGTCCGAAAAGAATAAAATACCGGAAACTTCCCACCTGATATACTATGATAACATACGAAACCGGTCCGGCGCATGTGGAAATGATCAGGGCGTCCCATAAAAGAAGTCAGGACCTTGGTGTGGAAAAAGACCGGGAACAACCTTCTCAAATCTTATCTGATCAGGCTTTTAAGCTGAGTCGGGAAAGAAACCAACGCCTGATCAGTATAGCCGGCCCTTTTGTTCAGTTGCTTCATGAGTTTGTTGCGGAAAGTGGTTTCATCATTTTGCTTACGGATGAAAAAGGGTTTATTCTGGAGATGGCAGGGCATAAAGAAATCCTTCAGGAAATTAAACCTTATAATCTTATTCCCGGAGCATCAATGAGTGAAGAAAGCACCGGGGCCAATGCCATCAGTATTGCACTGCATGAAAACAGTGCCATTCAGGTTACCGGTGAAGAGCACTATATTAAAGTATTTCATAACTGGAGTTGTTCGGCAGCACCCATACACGATGAAAGAGGTAATGCAATGGGATGCCTGAACATCAGCGGATATAAAGATAAGGTTTATCCGCATATTCTGGGTTTAATTGTTGCTTCTGTAAAAGCTATTGAATTTCATTTAAAAAGTTCATTTTCTGAAAAACGGCAAAAAGAAGCATACAGTTTTGTATCACAGATATTGAATACACTTGAATTTGGTGTGCTTGGGACAGACATAACAGGCAAGATCCGCAGGGTAAATGATATTACATCCAAACTTTTACGCTTACCTGCCGAACAGATTGAAAACAAAAACCTGGAGGATTTTATCGCTGATTGGCCCAGGCTGTTTGCCCGGGTAAAAAAGAATGAAATTATCCTGGATGAAGAAGTTCAGATGAACCGGTTTGGTGTTCGCGATACATTTAACATGAGTGTTTACCCGCTTACCGGCAGCGACGGTATTATCAACGGATCGGTGGTTACCCTGCGTGATATGAAACGGGTTTACAAGATGGTAAATAAATACACCGGTATGGAAGCACGTTACAATTTTGATGATCTGATAGGGGAGAGTGACGAGATGAAACGGATCATTGAATATTGCAAAAATATTTCTGACAGCCCAAGTACAGTTCTCATCCAGGGTGAAAGTGGCACAGGAAAAGAAGTGCTGGCCCAGTCAATTCATACTGAAGGGGCATTTACCAGTGCAAAAAAAGGGGGCAAACCCGGTAAATTTGAACTGGCCAACGGTGGTACGCTTTTCCTTGATGAAATTGGTGAAATGTCGACCGATATGCAGGTAAAACTATTGCGAGCATTGCAGGAAAGGGCTATCACAAGAGTAGGGGGCGAAAAACTTATCCCGGTGGATGTAAGAATAATTGCTGCAACAAACAGAAACCTGCTGCAGGAAATAAAAAAAGGTAAATTCAGGCAGGATCTTTATTACCGGCTGAGTGTAATTCCGGTATATATACCACCTCTTCATAAACGACGCGAAGATATTCCCATGCTAATCAATTTTTTCCTGAATCTTAAATCTGTTAAACTGCGTAAGCAGCTTCCAGATATGGACAACAGGCTTTTTAAAAAACTTGTTTACTACGACTGGCCAGGCAATGTGAGAGAGCTGGAGAATTTTATCGAGAAATATGTAAATCTTGACGGTAATCTTCGTCTTGCAGATGAGTTTCTCAGCGCCGATGTCCATCAGGCAGAATATGGCAATGAACAGGAAACGCAATCAGAATATGAGCAGAAGCCAGAAGATATTACTGTAAAAGACCCGTCATCAGTGGTTTCTTTGATTGAACTGGAGAAAGACGCCATTCAAAGGGCTGTTGAAATTTACAACCGTAACATGACTAAAGTAGCCAAAGCGCTTGGTATAAGCCGAAATGCCCTGTATCAGAAAATTAAAAAATACGGTCTGGATATTTGATTTCAATATTTAGGGGTATCACTTTTTTTGTGATAAATGAATTTTTTCTTTCTTCTTTTGAAGGGGCTTATGTAAAGGCTGATCAATCCGATTCCGAAAAGAATGATACAAGCCATAAAAATATTAGTTCCACTGTGCACATCCCAATACCAGCCTTTTACCAGTTGTATATAAATGTATTCGATTACCAGGTTCGTAATAGGAAATTCTGAACTCAGCAGTACAGTTATAAGCACATCAATAAGCAATATTACCACCATAAGTAAAACTGTGATAACAACTGCTATTGTTATTAAGACAGTCTTTAACCCTGCAATAATTGATTCCTCAAGGTTAATATTATCGAGTGCGCCTTCAATCTGAAGTTTTCCACTGGCAAATAAAACTATTGAAATGATAATGCTTGATATCATTAAATATGCATTCCAATTCTTCATGATCTGATTTTTTGATAAACATTTTAACTCAATGGTATACGATCATTTTACAATTAGGTTTTGCATTGACATAAAGTGTCATAAATCATTACACTGTCATGAAGTATGACACAATTAGTGTAACAAAAAATGACATCTATTATGATTTAGACGATCATTCCAGATGTATATATTTTTTAAGTACTTGTATATCAATACATATTAATTTATGGCATGTAATTTGAAATTCCATACGCGAAATCGGAAGTAATGTTCTTTTTCGAGAAAAGGTAATTTGAAGCATAAACTCAAAATAATCCGGTTTCAGTTGTTACTTACACAACAATACTTCAAATATTCCCTTCTCTTCATGTGTGTTTTTGGTTTTGGTTTCCGGTAGTCTTGATTACTCAAAATCTCGACTACCGGTTTTTTTAAAACCTAATTATCGGGCAGTTAATTTAACCTGCATATAATTTTTAAAAATTAGTATTAAGTATTTTGCCCGATTAAAATTACCATAGAGTATGAATTAAAAAGATTTTTTACCAATAAAAAATCTATGACCGGAAAAGATATTTATAATAATGAATTACCCGGTGAAACCATTCATAGGTTTCGTCTCTATTTACCCCTTCTGCGTTTATATATGTACAAAGAAAAACGCTCCCTTTCTATTTCTCTTATCAGCGAGTTTTTAGGTATTCCTTCTCAAAATGTTCTTGAAGATTTTTCGTATTGTCCTGACTGGAATAAATCAGAAGATGAACTGATTCAGGTATCCTCTCTTATTGATTGCATCAACAACCTGTTGGGTGAAAAGGAGTTTAAAGAGGCTTTGCTTGTTGGCATAGGCAGACTGGGAACTTCCCTGTTAAAGAATGAAACCATTGCCGGTAGTGGTTTAAAGATTGTAGCTGCCTTTGATATTGATCCTGCAAAAGTCGGTAAAATCATTTCCGGCATCAAAGTGCTGAGTATGGATAAGCTGGAAAATTTTGTAAGACAAATGCATCTGCGTATGGCAATTATAGCCACAACACCTGAAAATGCCCTTCAGGCGGTTGAGCAGGTAAAAAAGGCAGGCATCCAGGTTGTATGGAATTTTACACCAACTACCATTCCCGATCAGGAAGGTCTTATTGTTCAAAATACCACATCAGCGAACGACCTGGAAAAAGATTATCAAAATATCCTTGCCCGTATTTAAACCCCGGGCCATTTCCTGTGTTTTAATAATAAAGAACAGGAAATTATGATCAGAAAAATTACCACCGAACGACTTCCTATAAAAATGTGGCTGAACGATTTGGAAGAGGGGGCTTTACAACAAGCTAAAAATCTTGCCAATCTCCCTTTTGCCTTCCATCATGTTGCCCTGATGCCCGATTGTCACCAGGGTTTCGGTATGCCTATCGGTGGGGTACTTGCTTTGGATAATGTAATAATTCCCAATGCAGTGGGTGTTGATATTGGCTGTGGAATGTGTGCAGTAAAAACCACCCTTGAACACATCTCTCAACCGCAATTAAAAGATTTGATGAGTGATATCCTGCAGGTTATTCCGCTTGGGTTCAAACATCACAAATCACCACAGGATGAAAATTATATGCCCGCCGCTACCGATATTGATAAGATGGATGTAGTGTCACGCGAGTACGAAAATGCCCGGTTTCAGGTAGGAACATTGGGCGGTGGCAACCATTTTATTGAAATACAGAAAGGTAGTGATGGAAAGATCTGGATCATGATTCACTCGGGCAGCCGAAATATTGGTAAGCAGGTTGCCGATCATTACAATCGTTTGGCCATCAAATTGAATGAGCAATGGAAAAGTCCTGTTGCCAGGTCAGTACAATTGGCGTATCTGCCTCTCGATACTCCTGAAAGCCAGGCTTACATCCGTGAGATGCAATATTGTGTTGATTTTGCCTTTGCAAACAGGAAGCTTATGATGGATCGCATAACGGATATTTTTTCTGATCATTTCGCATCTGACTTCAATGCTTTTCCCATGATCAATATTGCCCATAATTATGCGACTAAAGAAAGCCACTTTGGTAAAGAAGTGATTGTGCACCGGAAGGGGGCTACATTAGCTGAAAAAGATACTACGGGTATTATTCCCGGTAGCCAGGGCACACAAAGTTGCGTTGTGAAGGGCAAAGGAAATCCGGAAAGTTTCAATAGCTGCTCGCATGGGGCCGGCCGCGTTATGGGGCGAAAACAAGCCCAACGCTCTCTTAACCTGAAAGAAGAGATCAGAAAGCTTAATGAAAAGGGAATCATTCATGCAGTTCGCTCTGTCAGAGACCTGGATGAGGCCGCCAGCGCGTATAAGGACATCAATCTGGTGATGAAAAACCAGCAGGATCTTGTAGAAGTACTCGTTGAGCTCACTCCCCTTGCAGTAGTAAAAGGATAATTTTACCATTTAAGCTACATTTTTTTTCCACCCGTAGATATCACTTATCATTTTTAGGTTGTTTTACTCGTTTTTTATGCGTTAATTTGCTATAGTTTTGTAGTATTAATATTTCTATAAACTATAACCTTTACCGCTAAACTACCGTAAAACAATTAACTATGAAGCAAATCCGACTATTACCATTATTTATTTTCCTGTTTCTGATGATTTTCCAGGTGAGTTGTTCCAAGGATGAGGGAGATAAAGATCCCATTGATCCTGTTGAAACCGGGAATATGATCATCAACAATGATTTAACCAGGCTTAACAGTCGCATCCAGTTCAGAAACGAACTTGTACCAATTGACAGGAATTATCTTTACACTACCAAAAGCGATGATGATGAAGTTGATTATACTGAAAACTTCGCATTTAAGCTTAAGGCTGATGTTGATCCTCCTGTTTACCAGGATCAGGTTCTTATGGCTACCCACGTGGCTATTAAAGATGATTACGCGGTTGAAGTATTCGATGTCAGCAATATTTCTCAACCGGTTATACTCTCTCAGGCAATATTCCCAACGGCTGATATCAATTCCATTGATTATGCCGATGGTAAACTTTTTATTGTAGGTGCCACAGGTGACTTTTATAATTTTCAGTTTGAGGATCCTGCCTTTTTCCAGGTAATTTCTCTTAACAGCCAAATGCAAATTACTGCAGTGGATGTTATAATGGATATTCCTTCATATTCGGCCAATGGCATACAGGTGAGCGATTCTAATATTTTTGTTACATCCGGTGACAATGGTGGAATCACCATTCTCGACCGTGAATATAATATGGTAAATTCAGAAGAGATATTTGATGCACGTTCTGTTGCATCCAACTCTGATAACGCTTATATCTTATCAGGGCAGCCCGGCACCATAAATGTTTTCAATCTGAATTCTTCTGATTTTGTTGATAACTTCGCTATTGGCGGAGCCAACACGCCCTACTCAAAATCAGAAATTTCGGTAAACGATTATTACATCTTTGCAGCCCTTAATGAAGAAGGGGTAAGGATGGTGGAACTTGACGGAACCCTTAAACAGCATATCCCAAAACCCGAAACCCCTGAAGGAGCGCTGGATGAAAATCATGTTACCAACAGTGTATCTCTTAATAATTCATTGGTTTTTATGGGCAATGGTGAGTCGGGTATCGCTGTGGGCGAAATAATAGAAGAACTTGACGATCAGGTGGTGATACACGGAACCATGGCTTTTAATGACATGGGTTCGTCTAACTTCGTTCAGTCGCGCGACAGTATCATCTTTGTTGCAAGTGGACTGGGCGGACTTAAGATCCTTGCCATAAGCATTGATGAAGGTATACCTGATGATATCATTCCGGGAGAACCTTGTCCGACTCTTATGGATGCTATCACACTTATGTTTCCCGAAGGACAGGAAGCAATGACCCTTCACCCGTATTTATTTGAAGAAGGTGTTACCCTGAATGTTACAGTTGAAGAAGAAACTGACATTTACGTTAAATTTATCTGGGAGGGTGCCGGCTGGAAGAATACCTTTGGTTATTATGCTTATCCGGCTGATAATCCGCCCTCAACCATTGAAGAACTTGAAAAGTATGTTGTGTTTCCTAACGCTTCCATGGTGGGTAGTGGCGGTGGACTTGAACAGGGTGATATGGTACAACTTGGCGATGGTCCGTTTCCGGCAAATACTGTAATCGGATTTTATCTTGTTGCACAGGGTTGGGCCAATGGTCAGATGGTTGATGGTGTTTATACCCATTACACAAACATTGGTTTTAATGAAAACAACAACCAGCAACATTTGCTGTTTATTGAAAACGGATGTGAAGACCTGGTGCTCACATTTGAAGATATAATGCTTCCCGGTGGTGATAAAGACTTCAACGATATTATTCTTGTGATTAAGGATAATGATGAAGATTTCCCCAATACAAAATTCAATGTGGATGGAATAATTACCTTATCGGAAGACGACATGTAATTAAACCTCATCCTGATAAAAAAAGCCGGCAAATTACTTTTAATCTGCCGGCTTTTTTTATGTTACTGTATATATTATGATTTCACCAGAGAAAGTGAAGGATATCTTTGTTGTATAAGGTAGAAACTACCGAAGAAAACACTGCTGTAAAAAAGATTGCCGAGTACGGTAGCATGAAAAAACGGGATTGCCATAGTAAAACTCTGCATCAACCCGCTAAAAGTTTGCGGATAGTAGGGACTTCCCATCCAGACAGCAAAATTGGTGATCAAAAAGAAAATTACAGATGAAGCAAGCGCTCCTCCCAGCACAGTAGCAATCTTTACATTATTCCGCATGAGATTACCTATCAGCACTACTACTGCAAAGCTGATGTAAACAGGAAGCATAAAACCGTGGAATCCAATAATTAGATCACTGATAAACAATGCAAACAAAGGAACAAAAAAGGCAAGCCATTTTCTTCCCATATGAGCTCCTCCAAAGAGCGCAATAGCTGCAATGGGGGTAAAATTAGGATAATGGGGTACCAATCTCATTACAGCGGCAAAAAGAATAATTCCGGTAACTATAAGCACCCTGGGTGTAAAGATTTTCTTCAGATCCATAATTAATATTTTTATTTTTGAATAGCAGCTCAAATCGTGAGCAAAAGTAAAAAATCATTTTCATTTTAACAGCAGAAAAATAATTTTGTTTTCTGTATTGTCATTTCATTGCGCATAAAACTTGAATCATGCTTATAGTTGCCGATTATTTCTTTACAATTTTTCACCTGTTATTGATTTTATTTAATCTGTTTGGCTGGATATGGAAACCATTTAGAAAAATACATCTTATAACCATATCATTAACTTTAGCATCGTGGTTTATTCTTGGCATTTGGTATGGATGGGGTTATTGCCCTTTTACTAACTGGCACTGGCAGATATTGAGTGAACTTGGATATTCAGGCTTACCTGTATCTTATGTGAGTTTTCTTATAAACAGGATTTTCGGTTACAGCCCGTCTTATCCATTGGTAAATGGTCTTACAATTGGTTTTGTAATTCCGGCTTTTTTAGCATCTCTGAAAGTAAACTTCTTAAAACGGAAAAATCTGTATTTCACAGTAAATATACCTGACAAATAATTTAGCTGCATAAAAGTTTAAACTTTATTTATACCTTTAAAAATTGTATTTAAAACCCCCATAACATATGAAATATCCTGAATATCTTGAAAATGATCAGTGGCTGCAACCTTTTTCCGAAGCTATTATGGGTCGTTTAAAACGTGCAGCCGATAAGGAGAGAGAATTACTGGGTAATATGAATAACCTTGAAGATTTTGCAGTTGGCCATTTATATTACGGCTTGCATAAAGAAAAGAAAAACTGGATCCTTCGTGAATGGGCACCCAATGCAACAAAAATATTTTTAATCGGAGATTTCTCTGACTGGCAGCCCAGGGATGAATTTGCCTTTCAAAACATGGGTAATGGAAACTGGGAGTTGACAATTCCTGCCGGTAAATTAAAACATCTTGATCTTTACAAATTACTGATGTGCTGGGATGGTGGCAGCGATGAAAGGATTCCGGCATGGGCAAAAAGGGTGGTTCAGGATGAACAAACTCATGTATTTAACGCCCAGATTTGGGACCCGGCGGAACCTTATAAATGGAAGAATAAGTCACCTGAGAAACCAAAGGATTTTGTACCCCTGGTTTACGAAGCCCACGTAGGTATGGCCACAGAAGAATATAAAGTGGGTAACTTCAATGAATTTCGGAAAAAAATATTACCCGGAATAAAAAAATCGGGTTATAATACCATACAGCTAATGGCCATACAGGAACATCCTTATTATGGCTCATTTGGATATCATGTGAGCAGTTTTTTTGCTGCTTCTTCAAGGTTTGGCACACCCGATGACCTGAAAAATCTTATTGATGAAGCGCATGGTCTGGGTCTTTTTGTGGTAATGGATATAGTCCATTCACACGCCGTTAAAAATGAAGTGGAGGGTATCAGCAGGTATGATGGTACATTATACCAGTTCTTCCATGAAGGGCCGCGTGGCGATCATCCGGCTTGGGATAGCAGATGCTTCAATTACGGAAAGAATGAAGTACTGCATTTCCTGCTTTCCAATTGTAAATTCTGGCTTACCGAATACCAGTTTGATGGTTACCGGTTCGATGGCATTACGAGCATGCTTTACAAAGACCATGGACTTGGAAGTGCTTTCACAGAATATCAGCAATATTATAATGGTAACCAGGATGATGATGCCATAGTATATCTCAAACTTGCCAATAAACTCATCCATCAGGTTAATCCCGATGCAATCAGCATTGCAGAAGAAATGAGTGGTATGCCCGGACTGGCAACCCCTGCAGAGCAGGGAGGATATGGTTTTGATTATCGCCTGGCGATGGGGATCCCTGATTTCTGGATAAAAACAATCAAGGAAACCCGCCTGGAGTTCTGGAATGTTGGAGACATGTATTATAACCTTTCCAATAAAAGAGCAGATGAAAAAACCATTCATTATGCCGAATCGCATGATCAGGCTCTTGTAGGGGATAAAACCATTATTTTCTGGCTGATGGATAAAGAAATGTACTTCAAC
>CAYXIT010000086.1:0-10147 GCA_964465275.1 uncultured Bacteroidales bacterium
TCTTTCTTTATTGGTATGATTACGGGGCACGGTTTTATGATGCGCAGATTGCACGTTGGCATAGTGTGGATCCTGATGCTGAATATTATAATTCATGGTCTCCATATAATTATGTAAGAAACAATCCAATTCTCAGGTTAGACCCCAATGGCCGATGGGATGTAACTGTCCATTTGTATAATAACAGAGCTACTCATGGATATGGAATCGCCATCGTAACCGATCGTAAAGGAAATGAAGTTTATAGATTTAATGTAAGAGCTATTGGTTCAGCTGGTCGTGATCGGATGATTGAAAAGGCTGACACTCCTTTAGGTGTATATGATATCCCCAATCGTAATATGTGGCATAGAAATAATACAGTGGCTGATAGGAAAAGTTATGGTCCTAATCATAGGTTATTAATGAATGAAGAATCAGGCGAAATAATTGATACAGGTAGAAAATACATAAGAATTCACGGTGGTCGTCAGGAAATATATGATGAAACTACCAATACATGGAAACCTGTTGATAATCCTGAATTGATAGAAACATGGGGATGTTTAAGAGCCTTTGATGCTGATATGCTTGAATTTAAACAAATTACTGATAATCTTATGCAGAATGATCCTGATGAATACGGGGGAGAGGTTAGAATTTATAGTAATTTAAAGAAAAAAGAAAATTGGAAAGGTTTTCCATATCGATCGAATGTAACTTCTACTACTTACTATGCTCCTGGAGATGATGCATCGGAAGAAGAAAAGAATCAATGGTACAGACTTCTTAATAGTATTTTAAATCAATAGTTATGAAAAAAGCATATGGTTATTTTTTGATTTTAATAATTGCTATTTCATGCAATGCACAAAATCAATACTGGGAAGAATTAAACGAATCACAAAAAGCTAAAGTTTTGAGCTTGGTTCATTCCGAACTAGTATTAAGTTATTACGAAGGTAATTTCAAACTCTCCGATGATAATATTACGATTAAATTGCTTGATGATTTAATTCAAGCCCCGGATTCGATAATGCCTCTAACGTTTTATTTGTTTAACAATATCTGCGAATCTTCCGATGGTGCGCTTACCGAAATGATTATCGAATACTGCATTTATTATATCGCTGAGCATCCTGATTTCGTGTTTGCCTATTTTAAAAAGCATAATAGAGAACTCATGGATACTTATGCAATGTTAATTGGCTATGAACTATATTTAAAGGATAAAGGCCTATCTAATACTACTTATGACTATACCAAACTGAAGAGCCACATCAGTACTACGGTAGATGATAATAGTTTACAAAGTATAATTGATGCTTTTTGGAGTTCGGTAGACGAGAAAATTAGCAATATGAAATAAAAACGATTGTTCTTTCTTTATTGGTATGATTACGGGGCACGGTTTTATGATGCGCAGATTGCACGCTTTCATTCAGTTGACCCACTGGCAGAAGATTACTCTTTCCAGTCACCTTATGTTTATGCAGCGAATAATCCGGTACGGTTTATTGATGTATTAGGTCTATATGCAGGAGAAGCAGGTTCTTGGAATTCTAATGATGACGATTTTGATGATGTTTTAGCTTATTGGGGAGTTGGTTCGAATAACGATTCTAGCGGTTCTGCTGATAATACTCAATCAAATGACAAAGAAAAAAAGTATCGTCCCCATGGCTTTATACCTTTAAAGACAGGACCAGATGGAAGACCTCATTTGATACCTGTGGATTTTTCTTCTGATGATGCAATGGAACATTTGATATATAATCTGTCCTATTTACATTATCTCAGAAGGATTTATGTTATTACTACGGAAGAACTGTTTGTTATTCAGTCGATTCTAAATAGGTCAAAATATGTATCTAGTCAATGGCAAGCTTTGCAAGGAAATCTGGGAGATCTCAGATATACATTTTCAAAAGATCCTTCTGCAAAACTAGATGCAGTTCAGTTTTATTCACCTGGCGGTACGAGTAGAAACACTATTAAACAATCAATCGCCTCAAATAACGTTGGAGAGGCATGGTTTGTAGAAGGAGCAGGTGAAAGGTTTGCTATAAGAGTTACATCCGATAAGGGTAATGTTTTAACTCTTTACTTTAATAACTTTGTAGAATTAAGAACTTTTGTTGATAAAATACTAACGACTCCATATGATTGAGAAAGTTTTAAAAATTGGGCTTATTTGTTGCTGCTTTGTGCTTTTGGCCAGTTCTAACGGAAAGGAAGCCAGCAGTTTTAAGATTTCCGGAAACTACTATACATGTATACGTTCAGAAATCTTTGGCAATGTCTACACAGAGCACTATTTCCATGATGATTCTACTGTTGTTTCAATGAACATTATTCATGGACCTGAAATCACATACTACGAAGTAATTGGGAATTCAGTATTCTTCTATACAGACTATTGGCAGTCTCCGCCATATGAAATCTTGATTGCTTCTCAGGATTCAATAGTAATAAAAAATGAAGCTGAGGTTATAACCTATCATAGATTGAATGAATGTGTTGATTACAGAATAGATTATGACACTGATGGCTGGTTAGATCTTCATGAATTCTTTTTGAACAGACTGAACAAATACTGTCAGAATAAATCCGATTAGGTTATATTGAATATATCACCTCACAAACGCCTGCTTGGTTTTAAAATTCTGGATGTAGGTATCAATAACATTGAAAAGGATGTTTTTGGTATCTGCATCCATTTTTTGTATATCGTTAATGCGTTCAACGGTTTGCTTGTCGTAGGACGCATTTTCCCCTTCATAGATTACCTGGTCTTTTCCCGGGTCACTATATCAAAGGTTAAAACTACTGCTTGATTATTTCAAAAAGTTTATTGACAACCCCTTTGAATACTTCAGGCTTAACCGTTCCTACAGTGCGAACTATGATTGATTTATCAGCAGTAAATAATCTATTAGGTCTAATATTACTGGTTTTTTGTAAAGAACCTTGCTTAAAATCGGTATTACTTAAAGAAATAGCATAATTATCTTTCACAAACTGGCTTGTAATCTGGCAAAGGATTATGTCATCTCCTTTCAGGTCGGCCAGAACCATTGCAGGTCTTTTCTTAGAGCTTGATAAATCGGAATACGGGAACGGGAGTACAACAATGTTACCTATTACAAATCTTTCCATGCTTCGTCTTCTTCTGGTAAAAGCCAGTCTTTGGCCAATGCTTTTTCACTTGCAAAATGCGTCTGTATCCTGTCGCTTTCCGTTTTTTGTCCGGTCTCCTCTTTTAATACTTCGCTCAGTTTAAGCTTTTCTTTATAAGGCAATTGCCTTACAAGACTCAAAACCTGTTTAAAGTCAAGGGGCAAGTTTATGCTTACTTTTGTGGTTTCCATTTCATAAGTTGTTTATAATAAACTCTTTAAGGTTTTCTTTTTCTACCCTGGTTATTTTCCCGTCTTTGGCTTGTTGTCGGCTTTCCAGTACTTTCTTAACAAATTCTGCATTATATCCTTTATCTCCGGGCATTTCAAACTTAATCTTTAGTGCTTGAAGAAATGCCTTTAGAGCTTTTGATTCTTCATCTGTATTTGGATGTGCGATATATATATCTTGTGTTTTCATTTGTCAACTATACTTTCAGGAATAACTCAACTGAGCTTATCAAAATTACGAAATATTTCATCAATCTGAAAAAAATAACAATCAGTTAAAAGGGTTCAATTAAGGGAAAAAAGGCTGTATTTTTGGGCGTTATACGCTCTTTGAACCCCCCGCTTAGCGGAAATTGCATTTCCGCTCCGAACATAGCAGAACTTGAAATTCTGCAAAAATTGAACGGTTTGTTCAACCATGCCAGGTAATGATTAAATGATTTTTTTATTTTAAGGGAGTTAGGGGGTTGATTGATATTATTGCTCAGCGAAGCTAAATGCAGTACAGCCGGGGATTGTATTTTAATGATTAAAAATATTTGACCTGAATTATTAAATGTATACTTTTGATACATCAATGAATAACCGGCTTTTCAATAAATGTTAACGAGAATGGGAGAGAAAGAAGATAATACAGCACGGATTTATTATACTATTGGTGAAGTAGCCCGCATGTTTGATGTAAATACTTCCCTTATCCGTTTCTGGGAAAAGGAGTTTGATATTATTCAGCCGAAGAAAAACAAAAAAGGCAATCGTTTATTTACTCAGAAAGATGTTGATAATTTTCACCTGATCTTTAACCTGGTTAAACAAAGAGGATATACACTAAAAGGAGCAAAGGATAAGCTTCGGAAAAATCCGGAAGATACCCACCGTGAGTATGAAATCATTAAGTCATTGAATAAAATTGAGAAGTTTCTGCTGGGTGTAAAAAAAGAACTTGGTAACTGATTGATGATCCTATTTTTGATTGCGTTCCTTCCATTTCACCGATGCGAATATTGCATGAAATAGTGTAATACTTACGTAAAACGGATATATTACCTGTAGCGGGATATACAGCCCTAAAAGATATCTCTTTCCAAAAAAACCTGTAACTCCGTAAATCAAAGGAAAATCAATTAATGTTTTTATTCCCCATATTATTAATGTGGTAAACAACAAATAGGGGAAAAGCAGTCCGGTCAGAATCCCTGTAACAATAAGAATATTTAAACCTGCAACTGCAGCCCCAGTAAAAAGAGTAAAAAAATCTTTGTAAGCTACAGATTTTGATGACCATCGGGCTCGTTGCCGTAAAAAGGTTTTCGAGCTCTGAGCGGCCCCGGTTTCCACAAAAGCTCTAAGGTCTTTAGAGTATTTTATGTTTTCAGGATATATTTTTTTTATTGCATGCAACAGAAACATGTCATCACCTGATAAGTACTTTTTACCTCCCATGTTTTTTTTAACATCTTCCATTGTACTCTTCCGGCAAGCCATATTTGCCGCATTGGCCAGAACGGGCTTGTTTATATTTGCTGAGCCGGCAGTAACACCCTGTAAACTCATAAATTCAAGAGACTGAAATGCTGAGAATATTCCTTTTTTTTTAATTTGAATATCTACAGGAGCCAGCAGCATTTGCAAATTCTCATCCCGAAATTCATTTCCAAAATGAAGCAACCATTGGGGGTTCATCCTGCAATCAGCATCAGTAAATATAATAATACTACCTCTTGCAATTTTCAATGCTCTGTCTATTGCTTCTTTTTTTCCATAATGACTTCCTGCAGGGGCTGCAATACAATTAAAATCAGGTATTTCTGCTGTTAATTTTTTCAGCAATTGAAATGTTTGATCATCTGAATGGTCATCTGAAAAAATCACTTCAAATTTTTCACTGGGATAATCCTGGAGTTTTAAATGTTTTAAAAGATCAGGAATATTACCGGCCTCGTTTCTTACAGCAATTATAACACTCAGATAAGGTAGATCATTTTGCGGGTGTTTTGTAACTGATGGTTTTTTGTACCATCCAAAAGAAAATGAAATAATTAATATACAGTAGATAGCACAAAAAAGAAACAATATGGAAAAAAACACCAGACTCATGAACCGGTATTTTGATTAAATACATTTTTTCTCATAACCAACATACTGCCCGTGAGAGCAGGTATGGCAAGATTTATTGCCCACAGGCCTGTGCTTGCGGCTAGTAAAGCAGGCTGGAAAAGAACATCACTGCCGAAATATAAACCGAACACGAGTAAAGCAACGGATCCTCTTATTGCAGGTTCCCATATGGCTGATAAGGGAATGACTGTCATAAAGAGATATACAACGGCTACAAGTGAAATAAAGATAAAGTATGGGACAAATATTCCTGAAAGTAATAGTAACAACCAAAACTGGGTTGCAAAAATACAGTAACGTAAAAAGCTTAAAGCAAATAAATGAAACATGTCTTTTGATGCAATACCTGAAAAAGCATCAAGAGTGAAGTTTATCAGAGCTGATATTTTGTTTTTTGCTGTAAATCGATATCTGATCTGGCTAATAAGTATTAGTGCAGTTGGTATGCCTATCGATGAAAATATGCAAATTGAGAATAAAAAGTATTTTCTCTCAAATAGAAATACTGGTGTAGCTGATAATTTTTCGGGAAGAAACAGAAAGATCGCCAGTAAACCGAGTGAACCCATTATTAAGGTAACTGATAACTGACTTAAGCTGCCTGCTGTATTAAGTAATAAACCTTTTAATCTGTTAGAGGGTGAAAGAACCATTATTCTGCCGGCAAACTCACCTGTTCTTTTGGGGGTGATCATTCCAAGACTTACACCAATTAATATGGATTTCATCAATTGAAGTATAGATGTTTTTTCAAGTTTTTCAGTAAGAATTTTCCATTTGATCATTTCAACTCCCCAGTTTAGGGGCATCATAATCAATACCAGTGAAAGCAGGCTTACAGAATACAATGAGAAACTGATGTTTTCTTTCCATATCTGAAATTCATGTCCTGAAAACTGATTCAGATGGTATAATATATATATAATGGCTGCAATACCCAACCCTGCTTTAAAAAAGGGGAGAAAATTTTTATGTACTTTTGTCCATAAAGGAACGGTTTGCGAAAGTATCCTCATAAAAACTCAACAAGTGGAAAAAATTATCATGGGTATTGATCCCGGAACCAACAATATGGGGCTGGGAATAATTGAAGTCAAAGGTAGTAAAATTGAAATTATTGCCATGGATATACTTAAACTGGATAAGCTTGCAAACCACTCATTGAAACTGAAAAAGATATTTGAAACAACACTTCGGTTTATTGATCAGTATCACCCCGATGAATTTTCCATAGAAAGCCCTTTTTACGGTAAGAACATTCAAAGTATGCTTAAGCTGGGCCGGGCACAAGGAGTTGCTATTGCAGCAGCATTGTATCGTGATATTCCGGTTTTTGAATATTCACCCAGAAAAATCAAACAGTCTATTACCGGCAAGGGGAGTGCTTCAAAAGAGCAGGTAGCCGGTTTGCTGGCAGGCATGTTATCATTACAGCAAATACCTGAATTTTATGATGTTACTGATGCACTGGCAGTGGCAGTATGTCATCATTTCCAGCGTGGTAAATCGCAGGACGATTCATCATCTTACGGAAGCTGGCAGGCCTTCATTTCTCAAAACCCAGGAAGAGTAAAAAAATAGCTCAATCTGTTTTTGACGCAATTTTATCAGCAATCATTTGAAACTCTTCCTGGCTGAGTTTTAGCTTGGGTTTGCTAAAATCAATATCATAGATTCCGTTTATTGGAACCAGGTGGATATGAGCATGTGCTACTTCAAGTCCGATCACTGCAATACCGACTCTTTCGCATTGTACAGTTTTGTCAATGGCTAAAGCTACTTTTTTTGCGAACAGAAAAAGTTCCTGATATTCTTTATCATCCAAATCAAAAATATAATCAGTTTCCTTTTTTGGTATTACCAGCGTATGGCCTTTAGCCAGTGGATTTATATCAAGAAATGCCAGAAAGCGATCGTTTTCAGCTACCTTGTATGAAGGAATATCGCCCGAAACAATTTTAGAAAAAATACTTGCCATGGTTCAAAAGGTTTGGTTTTGTAATGGATGTATAAAAATATAAAAAAGCCGGGTAAAAGGATAATCTTTTACCCGGCTTTTCCATATAAAAATGTTCTTACCTGCTTACCTCAAGCACTTCAAATGTCATAAGTCCGGCCGGTACCTGTATTTCAGCTTTTTCACCTGATTTCTTTCCCAACAGTCCTTTGGCAATGGGGCTGTTTACAGAAATCTTGCCTGATTTGATATCAGCTTCATTCTCGGGCACCAGGGTATAGATCATGGTAGCATTATTATTGAGATTTTTCAATTTTACTTTTGATAAAATAGATACCTTATCCATATCCAATTGAGATTCATCAATAACCCTGGCACTACTGAGCGTATCTTCCAGTTTGGATATTTTAAGCTCAAGCATTCCCTGCGCATTTTTAGCAGCATCGTATTCAGCATTCTCAGAAAGGTCACCCTTCTCTCTTGCTTCGGCAATCTGTTGTGAGATAGCCGGTCTTTCAACTGACTTCAAATGCTCAAGTTCTTGTTTGAGTTTGTCAAGTCCCTCTTGTGTAAAATATTTAACCTCGTTCATGACTAAAGTATTATTGTTTAACATTTTCCCTGCAATTATTTCTTTTATTGAAATTACTGCTTGAAGTAATTGGGTAAGAAAAACTGGTATTATTAAATTATTTTTGATTTGTTTTTACTTTCGCACCCCAAAAATCTTTTCCTGTAAAGAGTATCATTTTCCGGAAGGTTCAGGAATGTCGGGGAGCCGACAGGAATTTTATCCGGAAGAGGAAAGGTTGCAAAACTCCCGGAGATAATATTGTGATATGGCGAATGCATAACAGAACGGATATAGAAGCCTGATTCCAGAAATTTTCCGGAAACAGATTTTATCGTTTTTTTGAGTTGCATTTGCATCATAACAATTAATCTTTCTTTGCTGTATAATTTAAGACATAAAAAAAAATTGACAGCATGCCTGCATCAAAACATAACTGACAACTTGGGTTTAAAATATTCAGATTTTAATTTTCTTTCACAGCCTGTGAAAGAGATATGTCTTTATATAACACAAAAGCAAACAGGTTTAGCTGTTTGCATGAGCAAATGTAATGATTATTTAATAAATAACACTTAAAAAAGTGCAAATTATTAAAAATATTTTTTATTGATTATCTCACTGTAAATGATCGCATCCCGTCCGTTAAAATCGAATTCAGTTAAAGCTGATTCTTCTTCATCGAGATCAAGTACAGTCAGTTCTTTGTCTTTTTCTTCTGTTTGCTGATATTGGTCTTCGTAATTTTTTATCAGGTCTTCAAGGGTTTCAACTTTTCCTTCAGCAGAAAACTCAAAATCTTCTTTAACAGCACCTTCGTGTTTATGGATTTCTTCATCTGAAACATCTTCGATATACTTCCATTCCGATGCTCTTTCTTCAGAGTATTCTTTTTCTGGTGAATATGTCGGAGCAGGTGCTTGCTGAGCTGGCTTTTCGGTTTTGGGTGTTTCTTGCCCGAAAAAATCTTCAAGAAGTTCTTCAAAATCTCTTGAAGGTCGTTTTTCCTGTTTCTCCGCTCTTGGTTCAGGAGTTTCCCTTCGGGTTTCTTCAAAAGTGCGAGGCTGCTCTTGTTGCTGCTGTCTTTGTTGTTGCTGTTTCTGTTGCTGCTGTTGTTTTTTCTTTCTTCCTCCCAGAATACTTATCACCAGCCAGACTATGGCAAGAAAAATATATAAAAAGTCTTCCATATATGTATAAGATTTATCTTGTATTTTTATTTCCTGATGTTCCTTAAAGTATTTAACCAACGCACATAAAACGGTTTCTTACGTTGTTTGTTTAAATATCGTTTGCTCTTACTTCGGGTTTGTTTCATCCTTTTTTGTGTATCATCACTTTGTATTTGTACATGCCTTTTTCGCGCTGCACGCATTGTTCGTTCATCTTCTTTACTCCTTTGCTCTGTCTTATTTTCCAACCGCTGTTCTGTCTTTACCGCTTTATATTTCGGGCCACAGGATGATAATGGCAAAAATACCAATAAATAAATCAATATGCGGTATTTAAATGATCTGGTGAACATAATACAAGTGTTGTACAATAATTCACTTTCAACAAAGTTAAAAAAATCAGAGTAACTTTGTATTGTTCAAAAGAAAACCAGATGTTTATATTTCTGCAAATATTAAGAAAAAAGTTTTTACTACCTTTTATAATAGTCATTGTTCTTATTTCCTGCACCAAGGATGACAGGCATCCGGTTCCTTTCTATCCCGTTGATTTTATTGTAAATATTGAATCCACACAAAATATTGAATTGAATAGTATTGGCGGATGGGCTTATTATACCGGAGGATTCAGGGGTATTATCATTTACCGGGCACAGGAAGATGAATTCACAGCATTTGATCGTGCCTGTCCTTATCATCCCTATTCTGAATGCAGAATAATTGTAGAAGATCCACCCCTGGCCATGGGCAGTGATTGTGAATCGGTTTTTCTTTTATTAGATGGTTCTCCGGTTTCAGGCCCCTCAAAGCATCCACTCAGGGCCTACAGAACTTCTTTTAGCTACCCCTATCTTCATGTAACAAATTAAAAAAGAGAACCTATAAAAAAAACCGGGTAGTTACAAAAGCTACCCGGTTTTTTTAAAGTGTTTAAGTAGTA
>CAYXIT010000086.1:10205-14997 GCA_964465275.1 uncultured Bacteroidales bacterium
TGTTCCGGTGAAAGTTTGGTGAGTTTTACTCCAATTTTTTCCAGGTGCAATCGTGCTACTTCTTCATCAAGATGTTTAGGCAAGCGGTACACACCAATTTCATAATCATTTTTCCATAGTTCAATTTGAGCAACTACCTGGTTGGTAAATGAGTTACTCATTACAAATGATGGATGACCTGTTGCACAACCAAGGTTTACAAGGCGACCTTCGGCCAGCATAAATATTTCATGTCCTTCGGGGAACACAAATTTGTCAACCTGTGGCTTGATGTGTACCTTCTGAATGCCTGGTGTTTGTTCAAGTTTGTCAACCTGTATCTCATTATCAAAATGTCCGATGTTGCATACTATAGCCTGATCTTTCATCTGTTTCATGTGTTCAACGGTAAGAACGTCCTTGTTACCTGTTGCAGTTACAAAGATATTTCCCTCATCCAGTGCATCTTCAACGGTTTTTACTTCAAAACCTTCCATGGCTGCCTGTAGGGCACAAATGGGATCAATTTCAGTAACAATAACTCTTGCACCATATCCACGCATACTGTGTGCACAACCTTTTCCTACATCGCCATAACCGCATACTACCACCACTTTTCCGGCAATCATTACATCTGTAGCTCTTTTGATTCCATCAGCGAGTGATTCGCGGCAACCATACAGGTTATCAAATTTTGATTTGGTAACTGAATCATTAACATTAATGGCAGGAACAAGAAGTTCACCTCTTTCAAGCATCTGATAGAGCCTGTGCACACCGGTAGTGGTTTCTTCAGAAACACCTTTCCAGTCTTTCACCATACGATGCCATTTCTGGTTGTCTTTTTCCAGTGTTTTATTCAGAAGCTTAAGAATTTCGGATTCTTCACGGCTACCAGGCACCTTTTCCAGTAGAGATGGATTTTCTTCCGCTTTATAACCCATATGAATTAACAATGTGGCATCACCTCCATCATCTACAATAAGCTGTGGTCCCTGGTTATCGGGGAATGTCAGAGCCTGATCGGTACACCACCAGTACTCTTCAAGAGTTTCTCCTTTCCATGCAAAAACAGGAATTCCTCTTTTTGCAATGGCTGCAGCAGCATGATCCTGGGTAGAAAAAATATTGCAGCTGGCCCAGCGAACATTGGCACCAAGTTCCACAAGGGTTTCAATCAATACCGCTGTTTGTACTGTCATATGTAATGATCCGGTTATTCTTACATCCTTCAGTGGCTTTTGCTGTGTGTATTTTTCCCGCAGTGCCATCAAACCGGGCATTTCTTTTTCGGCAATTTCAATTTCCCTGCGGCCAAATTCCGCAAGGCTTATATCAGCTACTTTATATGGTAGTTGTGTTTCTGTTAAAACTTTTTCCATTCTGTTTTGTAATTTAAATTTTTTAATTTTGCAAAGTTAACACTTTAATGATAAAGTGAAAAAAGCCTGACAAGCTATAAATAAAAATACAAATTCAACCGACAATAGGTTCAATCGGGGCTATGCAAAGAATCATTTTTTATGTTCTCAACTAAATGAAAGTATAAAAAAAAATCGCGTTGCCTTCTGAAAAAAATGGTATGAGTCTGTTTTTGAAAAAATTTGTTCAGGATGCTGCAATAGGCATTTGGGAGATCAACGAAAGTGTAGAACAGTTATATGCACAAATTAATCTCTCAGAAGATGAAGAAGAAATTTTCTCATCCCTGAAAACTCCCACCCGTAAACGGCACTGGCTTGCCTACCGTATGATACTTCCATACCTTGTAAGGGAACATGAGCTCAGCGCAATCACTTATGATGAATATGGTAAACCGTATTTGAACAATGGTGTACGTCATATTTCTGTTTCCCATTCAGGTAAATATTCTGCCCTGATTGCCAGTCCGAAGTATACTGTAGGCATTGATATTGAAAGAATGGAAGAAAAGATCAAGCGTATCAGCCACAAATTTTTAAATGAATCGGAGCTATACGAAAATGGAAAGGTTTTATCAGTTGAACAACTTTATGTAATATGGGCAGCCAAGGAAACCCTTTATAAACTGCACGGCAAGCGTGATATACTCTTCAGGGAGCATATTTACATTGAGCCATTTACAGTTGAAGAACATGGGGTGGTACATGGAACAATAAAAACCGATTATGATGAGAAGATTTTTCCCATTGAATATCAATTGCTGGATGATTATATTCTTGCATATGCTCTTGACAAATAAAATTTGCTGAATTATTACCTTTACCGGAAAATCATTCTCTCATCAACCCAAACATGCACAATCCCATATATTACCAGATTGCCTCATCATCCAGACAAGGACTTCGTCAGCTGGCTGTTTTAATTGATCCTGATAAGGCGGATGAAGAAGATGTGTTGAAATTTTCGAATCTGGCCAATAAGTATAAGGCCGATTATATTTTTACAGGTGGAAGCTTGCTCACAAATGATTTTATGGGAACCTGTATTCAAATCCTGAAAGAAACTTCAGAAATTCCGGTAATTATCTTTCCCGGAAATAATATGCAAATTTACCCGGATGCAGATGCTATATTGCTTTTGAGTATGATATCGGGCAGGAATCCGGAGTTGCTTATAGGAAGTCATGTTATTGCTGCACCCTATCTGAAAGAATCTGGTCTGGAGATAATACCAACAGGATATATGCTTATTGAAAGCGGAAAAATCACTTCTGTTGCTTACATGAGCAATACACTGCCTATACCATCTGATAAACCTGATATTGCAGCTTCAACTGCTCTTGCCGGAGAAATGCTTGGTCTGAAACTTATATATATGGATGCAGGCAGTGGGGCATTGAAACCTGTTTCAGGTGAGATGATCAGGCAGGTGAAGAATAATATAAGCTGTCCTTTGATAGTGGGTGGCGGGATTCGTTTTGCTGAGGAAGCGGAAAAAATCTGGGATGCAGGAGCTGATATTGTTGTTGTGGGTAATGCTGCCGAAAAGAATCCGGAAATGATATCAAGACTGTGTGAAACCAGGAACAAACTCAATGAAACCAGGATTACTTCCTGATTGTTTTGCATATATTGAAACCCCTTCTTGAAGATTAGTTTTTTCCCTGTATACCATCCGGGAAGATTCCGGAATGCATATTCTGTTGTTTAAAAGTACATTTCCTGCGAACAGGATTTATCAGCGAAAAATTTTTAATTTCGCTTAAGAAAAAATTATACAATCTAAATATTTATAAGAAATGAATTATGATGTAATCGTTTTAGGAAGTGGCCCGGGAGGATATGTTGCGGCCATTCGCGCATCCCAGTTGGGGATGAAGGTAGCTGTTGTGGAAAAAGCCGAATTAGGCGGAGTATGTCTGAACTGGGGCTGTATACCGACCAAGGCATTGTTGAAAAGTGCCAATGTATTTGAATATCTTACCCATGCAAAAGATTATGGTGTTTCCATTGACAGTGAACCAAAAGTTGATTTTACCGCAATGGTAAAAAGAAGCCGTGATGTAGCTGCCGGAATGAGCAAAGGTATTCAGTTTCTCTTTAAAAAGAACAAGATAGATGTCCTGGCAGGTTCAGGAAAAGTGCTGCCCGGTAAAAAAATAGAAGTTAAATCCGAAGACGGGAAATCAAAAGAATACTCAGCAGAACATATAATCATAGCCACTGGTGCACGCTCGCGGGAACTTCCGAATTTGAAACAGGATGGTAAGAAGATTATTGGCTACAGAAAGGCAATGGTTCTTGATAAGCAGCCTGAAAGTATGGTTGTGGTTGGATCAGGAGCTATTGGTTCTGAGTTTGCTTATTTTTATAACAGCCTTGGAACCGAGGTAACTTTGGTTGAGTTTCTTCCAGAAATTGTTCCTTTGGAAGATGAAGATGTTTCCAAACAGTTGGAGCGTTCCTTCAAAAAAGCCGGAATGAAGGTTATGACCAAATCTACTGTTGAAGAAGTTGACACCAAAGGCAAAAAGTGTAAAGTAAAAATCAAAACCCCCAAAGGAGAAGAGATAGTTGAAACTGATATTGTGCTTTCAGCTGTGGGTATTACTGCCAACATTGAAGGAATCGGACTGGAAGAAACGGGGATCAATGTAGAAGATGCCAAAATTGTAGTGGATGAGTTTTACCGCACTAATGTGGACGGTTATTATGCTATCGGAGATGTGGTTTCCGGACAGGCACTCGCACACGTTGCTTCTGCAGAAGGAATTGTATGTGTTGAAAAGATTGCCGGACATAACCCCGAACCCATTAATTACAATAATATTCCGGGATGTACTTACTGTAGTCCGGAAGTAGCATCAGTGGGATATACTGAAAAAGCTGCCAAAGAAGCAGGGTATGAACTCAAGGTGGGAAAATTTCCCTTCTCGGCTTCAGGGAAAGCAAGCGCTGCTGGTAGTAAGGATGGTTTTGTGAAAGTGATTTTCGATGCCAGATACGGTGAGTTGCTGGGAGTTCATATGATAGGTGCCAATGTAACAGAAATGATTGCTGAGGCTGTGGTTGCACGTAAGCTGGAAACGACAGGTCAGGAGATCATCAAAGCTGTACACCCGCATCCCACCATGAGCGAAGCCATCATGGAAGCTGCTGCAGCTGCTTATGGCGAAGTTATTCACATTTAGATGTTTTTAGGTTGATAGGTTTACGGGTTGATAAGTTATTGGTTAATTGGTTTTAAGGATATTAAAAAGCAGGGATTTCAGAATCTCATACTTTTTACTTCAACAAAATGACTTTTCAAACCCGGGCAGATAAAGCTCCTATCGTTTCGCTGATAATTAGCCTATAATATTTAAGCCTATCAACCTATCAACATTTCTAAA
>CAYXIT010000087.1:0-4175 GCA_964465275.1 uncultured Bacteroidales bacterium
CTGAAGTACTTTCTATAAAATCTCCCACAGCCGGTTCATTTTCCAGGTATTCTATAACTTCTGCATCTTTACCGGTAAGTCTTTTGTATGCTGCTTCACGCCCCGGGTTGGGCAGACTTCGGCAGTCAAATACAAACCCTCCGCCATTGCCCGACTCATCCACCGGAAAACCTTTTTTGTAAGAAAAGCTGCGGATGCTCACTTTCAGTCCAGTAGAAGGTTTATCGTACTGTTTCAAACGGGGTGATTTGATGATCTTCTCAACAATTACTTTCAGATAAGGCGTGCTGGCAGGAATTTTATTATTCTCCAGCAGCCACAGCATGTTGCGTTTGGCGTAAGGGATACTTTGCAGGAACAGCGGCTTTTTCTCATAAAAACCCCTGAAACCGTAAGCTCCCATGGCCTGCATGATGCGGATGAGAACAAACCCGTAAAAGTGCGCCCGAAAACTTTCCGCTTCAACAGTAATATGTCTTTGCAGACTTTGAATATAATAATCCAGCAGTTCTTCACGCTGACGGGGGTGCAGATTAGCCTTGGCATCAAACAAGAGCGATGCAATATCGTACTGCAGCGCACCTTTCCGGCCACCCTGGTAGTCGATAAACCAGGGTTCGCCACCACGGATCATGATGTTACGCGACTGAAAATCGCGGTACAGGAAATACTGATCATCGGCCTCCAGCAGGTAATCGCAGAAAGCCTGGAAATCATCCTCCAGCTTTTGTTCATCGTACATGATACCGGCCAGCTTCAGGAAATAATATTTAAAGTAATTCAAATCCCACATCATAGAGTTACGATCAAAGGCATAGCGTGGGAAGCAAGCTGAAAAATCAAGGTTTTTGGCAGCCTTGATCTGAAATAGCGGAAGTATATCAAGTATTTTTTTGTAATACCCCATTACATCTTTTCCGAAGCAGACCTGCTCACGCTGATGTGGCAGCAATGAAAATAAAGTAGTATCGCCCAGGTCTTCCAGCAGGTACACAAAATTGGAAGTGTCCTCTGCCAGCACACCAGGTACCGGCAATGCCAGCGACCTGAAATGTTTGGTAAAGCTCAAAAACGCGGTGTTTTCCTCCTCAATAGGATTATAAGCACCAATAACAGAGCCTTTGCTGTAATGGATCCTGAAATATTTGCGGTCGGAGCCTGAAGGGGGCAATGCGCTGATATCGGCCGGAACTTCACCGCTCCACTGTTCAAATAGCTGACTGATAAGTTCCTGTTGCCGGGAATGACTATGCATGGTTAGATTTTCAAAACTGTTAATTTATAAAATGCAAATGTAATATTACTGCGGGAAAGTTGGGGGATTTTTGATTCAGGATTTTTGACACCGCAGAGACAGAGAGATACAGAGTCACGCAGAGAATTCTCCGGGTACGACTTTAGGTTCGTGCCCGGAGTTGTCTTTACATCCCCCCAACCCCTTCGAAAGGGGGAGTTGGCCGGCAATTACTTCGGTCCTCGGTCTCCAGTCTCCGGTCTCCTTCCCTGCTTTCCCATTTTCTTATTTTCTTATTTTCTTATCTTCCATCTCCGGTCTTCCCGCAAAAAATTTCACTTTTTCCTCCCGAATTACCCAAAAAACCCGTAGGTTTGATAAATAAAACGTAAAGACAATTATTCAAACCAAAAAAATCATAAACCTATGGAAAATCAAGTTACCGACATTTTGAAGCAGGCCATTATCATGGAAAACCGTGGAAAAAGTTTGTACCAGATGGTAGCAAACCAAACCCCCAATGAGGAAGTAAAAAACATTTTTAAAACCATGGCCGATGAAGAGCAGGCGCACATTGAATTTTTGAGCAAGCAATTTACCCACTACAAAAAGAACAAGAAGTTCGACAAAAACCAGCTGGAAGCCCTGGCCAAGGAAGATGCCATTGCCAACAGCATTCTTACCGAAAAAATCAAAAAGGACATTTCGGGTGCAGGATTTGAATCTGCTGCCATTTCTGCTGCCATTGACATGGAAAGCAAATCCATTGAAGTGTATGAGCAAAGAGCCAAAGAATCTGACGATCCTAACGAAAAGGAATTATATCAGTGGCTTGCCGACTGGGAAAAAGGCCATTACCAGCTGCTGCTCGACCTGAACAAGCAGCTAACCGAAAAGGTATGGAACGACAACAATTTCTGGCCGTTCTGAAAAACTTGTTTTGATTCACTTTCAAAGGCTTCCCTAATGGGCAGCCTTTGTTGTTTTCAGGAAAAAAATCCGTAGGTTTGCAATATCATTCGGTTAAAATGCTTAGGAAGAAAAGTAATATGGTCGTTGAGCCTGTCGAAACGACAACTGAATTTCAGATAGTATTACGCTTCGACAAGCTCAGCGACCGGAATTTTAAAAACTTCTGAGTTTAAATCAAATTAGTTGAAACCAAATTACCATGAATGCATCCAAATTTCCAAAGATAACCACTCATGTGTTGCAGGAGATGAAACTCAAGGAAGAGAAGATCTCTATGCTTACCTGTTACGATTATTCCATGGCCCGTATCATTGATGAATCGGGGATTGATGTGATCCTTGTGGGAGATTCGGCAGCCAATGTAATGGCCGGACACAAAACCACACTTCCCATTACCCTCAATGAAATGATCTACCATGCCAGCTCTGTAATGCGTGCTGTGGAACGCGCACTGGTAGTGGTTGACCTGCCATTTGGCACTTACCAGGGCAACAGCCGCGAAGCGCTAAACTCGGCCATCCGCATCATGAAAGAATCCAATGCCAATGCTGTAAAACTGGAGGGTGGTCGTGAGATCAAAGAGTCAATAGATCGCATACTCTCGGCAGGAATTCCGGTAATGGGCCACCTGGGGCTTACACCGCAATCCATCAATAAGTTCGGAACCTATGTGGTTCGTGCAAAGGACGAGGAAGAGGCCAACAGGCTGAAAGAAGATGCAAAATTGCTTGAGGAGATAGGCTGTTTTGCCGTGGTACTGGAAAAGATACCAGCAAAACTGGCCAAAGAAGTTACCCAAAGCATAAAAATCCCCACTATTGGCATTGGTGCGGGAAGCGCAGTTGACGGCCAGGTGCTGGTAATTCACGATATGCTGGGAATCAATCAGGATTTTTCACCCCGTTTCCTGCGGCGCTATCATAACCTTTACGAAGAAATGAAAGGCGCAGTGGAATTGTATATTAAAGATGTGAAAAGTATTGATTTCCCAAATGAGAGGGAACAGTATTGAGGGAGTCCGGAGGACGGAAAACGGAAAACAAAGACCGGAGACCGAAGTAGTTGCCAGCCTATTCCCCCTTTTAAGGGGGTCAGGGGGATGTAAAAGATGGAGCCGACACTCAGAAGAACTCATCTTTGCTTTAGTTCTTGACTTTTAACCATATAAGACATATAAGATTTCAAAAGACATATAAGAAAGGCAAAAAAAGATTAATACTCAACCTCCGCGAACACAGCGCCCTGGCGTCTCTGCGGTTTTAGACATAAAAAGACCATGACCATCGCCGAATCCCTGATTTCCCGAATCCTTTATGAAGACAATCATATTATAGTGATCAACAAGCTACCCTCCGAGATCGTGCAGGGCGACAAAACCGGCGATATGCCCATGAGCGATCTGCTTAAGGCATACATTGCCCAAAAATATAAAAAGCCTGGGAATGTTTTTCTGGGGGTTGTGCACCGCATTGACCGGCCGGTGAGCGGAGCCGTGATCTTTGCCCGCACATCCAAAGCCCTCACACGACTCAATGCCATGCTGCAAAAACGTGAACTGAAGAAAAAATACTGGGCAGTAGTAAAAAATGCTCCGCCGGAAGAATCGGGTACTCTGGTGCATCATCTGCAGAAAAACGAGAAACAGAATAAATCCTATGCAACCACTTCCGATGCCGGCAATAGCAAAAGGGCAGAACTGAATTATACTTTAATTGCCAAAAGTCGCGATTACTATCTGCTTGAGGTGGAGCTCATTACCGGTCGTCACCACCAGGTGCGGGCTCAACTGGCTGAAATGGGCTGCCCCATCAAAGGTGACCTGAAATACGGTTTCGACCGGTCCAATGCCGATGCCAGCATCCACCTGCATGCCCGAAAATTATCCTTCAAACATCCAGTTAAGGATGAAATCATAGAAATCGTTGCCCCGGTGCCTGATGATAAGCTGTGGAAGTTTTTTGAAGAGGAA
>CAYXIT010000087.1:4185-7849 GCA_964465275.1 uncultured Bacteroidales bacterium
TGGGTAAGTAATCATTGGAAAGAGGCAGCTTCAAAATTGCCAGGTGGTCGTTGAGCCTGTCGAAACGACATTATCTGAAAGGGATGGCATCCCTGAAATCAGCACATTCTTCTGGAAAACTTTTATACAATTTTCAATCACGCTTCGGCAGGCTCAGCATCCAAAACCTGAAGGATAACATCACTGATGAACTTTTTTGCTGTATCATTGTCTACACCCCTGAAAAGTATTTTATCTTTGCTATGACACCAAACCCGGAAATTTACATATGGCAATAAGATCATCATTCAGGATTATTTTATCCTTATTCATTTGTCTCACAGGATTTCAATCCTTTGCCCAGTTTTACTCAGCAGGACAGGATCCGGCATCCATCCGCTGGAAGCAGATCAACACCGATAATTTCCAGGTCATATTTCCGGAAAATTATGAAGAACAGGCGAAATACATAGCCGATATCCTGGAGTATTCTTATGAATACGCTACTCAAAGTCTGGAACATAAACCCCGCAGGGTTTCAGTAATAGTGCACAACCAGACGGTTATATCCAACGGATTTGTTTCATGGGCACCCCGAAGGATTGAGTTGTATACCAATCCACCCAATGATAACGACACTCATGACTGGATGGAGCGTCTTGTACTGCATGAATTCAGGCATGTGGTGCAGATTGATAAGCTCAATCAGGGGGTCACACACATTTTGGGCTATATTCTGGGAGAACAGGCGGTGGGAGCCGTGCTTGGATTATTTGTTCCCTTATGGTTTCTTGAAGGAGACGCAGTAGCATCTGAAACTGCCCTTACAAACAGTGGACGTGGGAGACTACCTCAGTTTGAGCAAGGATTAAGGGCGCAGGTACTAACTCATGGCAGGTATTCATTTGATAAAGCCTACTTTGGATCCTTCAAAGACCATGTGCCCAATTATTATGAGCTGGGGTATCAATTGGTAAGCATGGCCCGGGTTGATAATGGAAGTGATGTCTGGAGCGGCGTCATCGATAATGTAGCACGAAGACCCTGGTCGCCGGTTCCCTTCTCCAGGGGAATGAAAAGGGAAACAGGCCGAAACAAAGACCGGCACTATTCATATACTTTTGCTGTTCTGGATTCACTTTGGAAGAATCAAAAGGAAAAACAGGAATACACAAAGGGTGAGATCGCAAATCCGCATAACCGGCTTTTCACCCAATATACCCAGGCATCCTTTATTAACGACAGTACTGTTATTGCTCTGAAAACCGGTCTTAGGGATATACCGCACATTGTAAGAATTTTTGATGATGGAACGGAAGAGAAACTCTTCGCACCTGGTCTGTATTTTCCCCATGCCTTCCATTATGCAGCCGGTAAACTGGTTTGGAATGAGCAGCGGCCCGACCCTCGCTGGGAGCACCGTAACTGGTCGGAGATCTTGATCTATGATCTCGAAACCGGGAAAAGAAAACGCATTACCGACCATGGCCGATTCTTTGCCCCTGCCCTTTCTCCCGATGGAGAAAAAATTGCCGCAGCAGAAACGACTCCTCTCAGCGAATACTCAATCGTAATATTAGATGCAAAAACTTCGGAAGAACTATTCCGGTTCAGTTATCCTGACAACGATTTTATTATGGAACTGGCCTGGCATCCTTCCGAAGAATCGATTGCCGTTTTAGCTCAGAACAATGACGGTAAACGAATTGATATTGTTAGGTTGAAAGACCATACATATAAGAATATTCTGCCCGCATCACATAACGACATATCATCTCCGCAGTTCATGGGTGAAGATATTATTTTTACGGGAGCCTGGTCGGGTATCAATAACATTTACAGGGTTTCGGCAGCTACAGGTGAAGTGGAGAAGATCATTTCTTCCAGGTTCGGTGCAACTTATGCAACAGCCAACGGATCAGATATTATCTGGTCAGACTATACTGCAGACGGATATCAACTGAAAAAAGTAAATATATCGGAATTGACTCCTGTTCCCCTGAAAGATGTGGAAGATCATTCACCCGGTTTACATCGAACCCTTGCGGAACAGGAAGAAACGGTAATAAGCCGCGAAAACATTCCCAGGAATGATTATGAAGCAACCCCATACAGCAGGCTAGCTAATCTTTTTCACCTGCACAGCTGGGCCCCTGCTTATATTGACGGATCGAGCCAGGAGGCAGGTATAGGAGCATCCATGCTTTTCCAGAATAAGTTGAGTACATCTTTTACTACATTGGGATACCTTTGGGATTCAGAAGAAGAAACAGGAAAAATCAGTGCAGTATATTCATACCAGGGCTGGTACCCGGTTGTGGACCTGATAGCTGAATCAGGTCACAGAAGATTGTATTACGAAGAAGATGATGTTCTCAAAAGTATTCTCTGGACAGAAAACCAATTCAACCTTGCCCTTTCCGTTCCATTGCGTTTTCAACGTAATGCATTTTTCTACGGACTAACGCCATACCTTAGCGGCGGCCTTACCCAGGCCCTAAGTAACCGCCATACTCCTGACACTTTATTTCTGGGCTCAAACCAGTATTTTGCCTTTCAGGATAACCAGGTATACTCCCAGACATACCGTTTGCTTGGCTATCGTCAAAAGCGCAGCGTGGCAAGGGATGTTTTCCCGCGTTCAGGACAAATATTCGACATCCAGTACCGGCACTCTCCCTTTACCGACCAGGGGATGGGAAGTGTTTTTGGTGTAAGAGGCATTATTTACCTGCCCGGCTTGTTCCGGCATCACGGTTTTCGTTTTAGTGGAGGATACCAGAGAAAAACCAGAGATGAAAGAAAACCGATGGCCATGAATTACTCCTACGGAAATGTAATTCCGATATCACGCGGTTATTCTTCCCTTGATTTACAGAAACTTTCAACATTTACTGCCGATTACGCATTCCCAATCCTTTATCCTGACTTGAGCATCCGCCATATTATTTACCTGATGCGTTTGCGCGGACATGTCTTTTCTGATTTTGCCCGTGGAACAGGATTTCCTGATCCGGAAAATAACAACTTGCAACGCAATTACTCTTTTGCATCCTATGGTTTCGGTATAGTGGGCGATATGCACCTGTTCCGGTTCATAGCCCCCCTTTCACTGGGGGTGGAAGTGGCATTTCCGGAAAGTGGAGAAGTAAATTACCGGATGATAATGGGAGTTAGATTTTGATAATGTCAAATTTAGGATGTATGATGTTTGACATCATTTTCCTTCTCCTTGTTCATATTTGCAATCATAAACAGCACCGCAAACAACACCAAAAAGTACCCACCATACAAAAAGTTATGCCATATTTTCCATGAATGGATATAATTGGTAAGAATAACGGTAAGAGCAAGAGAGACCAGTGAAATAAATACGTAAACCCAGCCCACCTGTCGATCTGTTAATCCCAGGTAAGAAAGATGATGAGTGGTATGATCCTTACCTCCCACAAAAGGCGAGCTGCCGCGTGCAATGCGTTTGATGGAAACTGTTGTGGTATCAATTATAGGCAGTGCAAAAATGGTGACTACGGCGAAAAAACGCATAATGGCAGGTGCTTCACCTGTAATGCCTTTTCCATTCCAAAGGCAATTAATACCAATGGCAGCCAATAAAACTCCAAGGAACATGCTTCCGGTATCGCCCATATACATTCTGGAAGGACTCCAATTAAAGAAAAGGAAG
>CAYXIT010000087.1:7859-8577 GCA_964465275.1 uncultured Bacteroidales bacterium
TATAAAACAGAAAACCGGCCAGTGCAGCCATACCTCCAATAACAATTACAATAAAGGGATTGGCAAAGTCATTGCCTAACAGCATCCCAACCAGTATAGCACCCAGGATAAAGAATGATACAATACTACTTATTCCATCCATATTATCGAGCATATTGATACTGTTCATTATACCCACAACCCAGAAAAGTGTGATAGCATAATTCAGTGTCTGGCTGCTGAATATATCAATATAAGTTCCGGTGATAATAAGAATTATTCCACACCCAACCTGGGTAAAAAATTTGATCAGAGGCATGGTATTGTATGCATCATCAAACAATCCGAGTAAAAATCCTATCGTCACTGCAGCAAGTATACCCAGCGATTTTACTATAAAAAAATCAGAATCACCGGGTACAAGAAATGAAATCAGGATTATTGAAAAAAGGAAAATGATATAAAAAGAAATTCCACCAAGCGAAGGTTTGGATGTGGCACTCCAGCGTATTATGGTTTCACTGGTATTTCTGATTCCCAGGGTTTTGGCAAACTTCAACAGAAAACGATTAATAATCAAAGAGAAAACAAATGCCAGAATAAAAAAAACACCATATATGAGTGGCAGATTCTCTATCATTTACTTAATAACTTTTTGGTTTTTTAGAATCTCAATATTAGTTAAAAAGGGCTGATGAAATCACTGAACATCATAGCTGCATTGTCTTTATCTAAAGTA
>CAYXIT010000087.1:8587-14627 GCA_964465275.1 uncultured Bacteroidales bacterium
TATCTGAAACCACAGGATTTTCAATTCCCCAGTCGATATCGAGCATCGGATCATTCCACAAAATAGCCCTTTCCGATTCTTTGTTATAGAGTTGAGTACATTTATAGAAAAACAATGTATTATCTTCAAGTGTAAGGAAACCGTGAGCAAACCCGGGAGGAATCCATAGCATGTTTTTCTCTCTGGCAGAAATAACAAGTTTGAAATTTTTACCAAAAGTAGGTTGACCTTTCCTTAAATCTACTACCACATCGAGAGCAGATCCCCGAATTACCTGAACCAGCTTACCCTGTTCCCATGGCGGAACCTGAAAATGCAATCCCCTGAGCACATTGGCTGCCGACAAAGATTGGTTATCCTGTACGAAATCAAAATCAAGTCCCTGATCACGAAATTTTCGCTGATTCCATGACTCAAAAAAGTAACCTCTTTTATCTTCAAATACGGAAGGCTGAATTATATAAAGACCTTCAAATGCAGTTTGCTGAACTTTCATCATGTACTATTATTTCTTATTTTATGCGACTTATTAGCCGTTGCCAAATACCTTTTCTTTCCATTGCATGCTGATCATCATAATAACCATGTCCGGCTCCATAACCGCCATAGTAATAACCATACGAAAATCCTTTGTCATAACCATAGCTTGAGTATTCCTTATCAACAGCATTAAGAACAACAGAAAGCTTTCCAACATGGTTTTCCGATATCATTCGGTTTATATTTTGTATAAAGACCCGTTTCGAATAATTCGCTTTGAGAACATATATCGGATAATCTGACATGAGAATACTTTTCATTCCATCAGTAACAATACCCACAGGTGGATTATCTGCAATAACATAATCGTACCTGGTTTTCAGATATTCCATCATTTCATCCATTTTCTGTGTAAGTATAAGTTCGGAAGGATTTGGTGGAACGGGACCGGCAGTAATAAAATCAAGATTTTTTACCCTGGATGGCTGAATACAATCGTCAATAGCATCAATATTGGATAGAATCGTACTTACTCCTTTCACATTATCCACATTAAATCCTTTGTGAATTTTGGGTTTACGCATATCAAAATCAATCACAATAACCTTTTTATCGCTGAATGCAAGAATTCCTGCCAGATTCATGGCGAAGAACGTCTTTCCCTCTCCCGAAATGGTTGATGTTACCGCAACAAGCTTTGAACCGGGCTCATTGTCAATAAACTGCAGGTTTGTCCTGATTGCTCTCAATGCTTCTGCGATTAGCGACTTAGGCTTTTTCAATACAAGTAACTGATTGGAAGGGATTTCATTTTTATACTTTGGGATAACTCCAATAACAGGTGCATGTGTATATTTAACAAGATCATGTAATGAAGGAATTTCATTATAAAACAGATACTTCAGTAAAAATACTCCCAGTCCCAGAAAAATAGCTGCAAGCAGGCTACTTGCATAAATACTTCCTGGTATGGGGGATATTGGTCTGCCAGGAGTTCGTGACTTCTCAAGAATAACACTTTGCGAAACATAACCTGCTCTTGAAATTGAATATTCGGCCTTTTTCTCTACCAGTTGATTATAAAACCTTTCATTGATTGAATATACTCTCTGCAGCATACTGTATTCAATAAGACTGTATTGCCCGGTTTGATTGAAAATATAACTTTCGTAACTTTCAATTTTTGCGGAGAGATCATCTATCCGGCTGTTAAGATTGCTTAACAGGGTATTGATGCTTTCAACAAGAATTCTTTTTTGAATATCTATCTGATAATTGAGCGACTCTATTTGCCTGCTTTCAGGGGTTACTTCGTATAACAGTCTTTCACGCTCAAGCAATTGTTCCTGTAAAGTTAACAGCATCTCAGAAATATTACCTCTGAACTCACTGCCTGACAGTATGGCGATCAGCCGATACACATCCACATCCTGATCTTCATTCAAAAGGGTTGTTTCAATTTCTGTAAAAACGCTTTTTTCCATTTCCAGCATTACGATCTGGTTTTCAAAATCGGCAATGCGCCCCTGAAGGGTTGGCAAAGGGGTAAGTGTTACTTCATCAATACCATGTTCCTTTTTAAAGTTTTCAAGCTCAATTTCCGACTCAGAAAGCTGATCAAAAAGAATATCAAGCCTTTGATCAATAAATTCAAGGATATTATTGGCACTTTCCGCTTTCTTTTCCAGATCATAGATACTGAATTCTTCTGCAATACTATTTACAATATCAGATGCTTTTTGTGCATTTGTCCCCTGATAGCTTATCTGAATGGTTTTGGCAGCTGAATTCAGTACATTGATTTTAATATCACGGCTATAGGCAGATGCAAAATTTTCAGGATTATTTAATACGAAGAAGAATGAATTTCTGCTGAAAAGGCTTTGCTGTTCCCTGATGGTATTGAAATTATGTATTTGAATAGTAATATCCATTTCGGGCAGACTGGCACGGCTATTCTCCCCCATCTCAAATCTGCGTTGCTGTCCTTTGTTATTATAAGATAAAATAATATTGTCCGGACTTTCAAAATCCAGGTAAACCGGAACCCCGTATAAAGATGAATCTTTTATGCTAATATCAACTGTGAAAGGTGTATTTCGATATTGTTCATAGTTCAACACATGACCTTTTGAATAATATGATACTTCAAGAGGCAACCTTGACAAAGCCCTTTGAAGAAATGTTGTTGATCGCAATAACTCAATTTGTTTGGCAAGATCATCTTCGTAAATTCCGGGTGTTGGCAGAATGAGGGTGGCTTCTGATTGTGCACCCAACTGTAAAATTGCAGATGTTTGATAAACCGGTGGTGTATATCTGAGATAAAGCCAGGCTCCGGCTATAGCAATCAAAACAAAAATGACCGGAAAAAGGATATTTTTTTTAGCGATATAAAGAAAAAGCTTAATATCCAATTCATCATTGATTGTTGATATTTTTTTTACCGAAGGATCTGTCATCAGCTTATCTGAATATTGAGTAAATTATTAATGCCGCGGAAAGTAAAGAAAGGTAAGGCCCTATATTTTCCATAACTCTCTGGGGTACTCTTTCCCTGGGTTCCACATAAATGATATCATTTGCCTGCAGAACCATGTCTGCATCCTTAACTCCCTCAATGGTTGAAAGGTCAATCAGAAAAACCTGTGGATTGTTAAGATCTCCCCGAATGACTTTTACTCTGTTGGCCCTGCCATCAGCTATTCCGCCTGCCATGGCAAGCGCTTCAAAGAGGTTTGTATTGGTATTCTCCAGGTACACTACCCGCGAAGTTCCCCCTCTCCCTCCCGGAAATACGATTACGCGGTTGTTGGTAACTTTTAGTTGTACAAATGGGTTGTTATAAAATTCTGTAAAACTTCCTTCCAGATATTTTTCTGCTTCGCGCAAGGTCATTCCGCTAAGTTTAACACGACCCAAAACGGGTATTTTAACAAAACCATCAAACTCAATAAGATAGCTGTGATCGCCCCTGAAATGTTGTTGCGTAAGTGGGTTGACAGGATCAATAAGTTTTTCACCATCATTGGTATACAGCCGGAAATATAGCTGATCATTGGGGGCAAGCCGATATTCTTCAATAACCCGCGCATCTTCGGGTTTGGCATATTCATAGTCAGCTGGAGTGCGTAACATCCTTTCCGGATTCAGCACCTTACAGGATGAAAATACTAAAGCGATTAAGAGAAAAATCCAGATTCTTTTCACGTATTATTTTGTTGAGAAACTTAAAAATCAGCATGATTGCCTGCAAAATTAACAAAAGCTTTGGTTTTTCAGATTGAAAAACAGGGTTTTAATACAAGTCTGAATTAAAAACAAGAATAAAAGCGGGATACAATTCACTTAAAATAACATCAGGCTGTAAAAAACTCAGTAAATTATGATGCTTCCGAAATCAATTCATGTTGTGGTATGGAATAAGTAACTTTTCTTCCCAGCAAACGATCGTAAAGTACTTCTGTATCACTCACCAATCGGGTATAGTGATAATTATTTTTAACATGCTCCCAGCCATTGCTTGCTATGCGAGCTCTCAGATCATCGTCCTGAATCAACATAAGCAGTTTATCGGCAAAATCCGATGTATTGCTTTTTTCAGCCAGAAGAGCAGTTTCTAAAGGAACTACTGCATCTTCAACACCTCCAACATTGGTAGTAACAATAGATTTTCCAGCTGCCTGGGCTTCTATCAGGCTAACCGGAGTGCCTTCATTTAGTGATGTTAATGCTATAATGTCAAGTCCGGCATTTACATAATCCATTTCTGTAATCCAACTGGTAAAGGTAAGAGTAGCCGGGTTGTATTCACCCAATCCGTTTATGTAATCGATTCCAAGATGAATGGCTTTTTGTTTTAAAATCTCACGCATTTCACCATCTCCAACAATAAATGCCCTTACTTTTTTACTCGTTTTACCTTGTATCATTTTCAGTGCTTCCAGAAACATGGAATGATTTTTTATGGGAACAAGCCTGCCAATTATACCTATGGCAATTTCATCATCCATTAACTTGTACTTTTGCCTGAACATCAATCGTTTTTCACTGATTGCTATGATACGACTGGAATTTTTTGCCAGATAACGTTCAATATTTTTATACATTGATGTTTTCAATGGTCCGAAGTAAGATTCAAATACATGACCGTGGAAAGTATGAACTATAACCGGAACATTCTGTTTTATGGCGGCAAGACGACCTATCGCTCCGGCTTTTGATGCATGCGTATGAACGATATGCGGATTGAAATCGCGAATGATTTTCGTCAGTTGCCGGTATGATTTATAGTCATCGCCCGGCGATAATTCTCTTTTCATCGAGGGAATAATCAATGGATCAATTCCGAGTTGGTTTACAATGAATTGTGAGTTCTTTTCAGAAGCATTATTAGCTCCCCCTACCAGAAGGGTTTCATAATCGTTATCCAGATATTTGGTGAGATAAGCTGCATTGTAGGTTGGACCACCAAGATTGAAGCGATTAAGGATTCGAAGTATTCGCGGCATTTAAAAACTAATTAGTTAATCGGTAATTCAAACTCTGGATTTTTTTACATGTTTTAAATTAAAAAATCCGGGCAATAATACAAAAAATAAGGGTTTTGATTATAAGTGATACTACCCAATTTATCCATGATACTGTTCATGCCAGTGTTGAAAAACAATGATACTCCATATCTGTGCATGAATATCAGCAGGATTTGGAGAAAAGAGCTTTTTCTTCAAATTGTTGATAACTTTTGGGTTAAATATTTTTTGCTCAATAATAAACTCATCCGACAACCATTTGTTCAGGATAGTTTCTTTCAATTCTGAGCGGAACCATTTCAACAAAGGCACTTCAAATCCTTGTTTGGGGCGGTGATAAAGCTCTGCCGGCAATACATTCCTGAATGTATCTCTCAGGATTTTTTTTCGTGATGCATGATCAATCTTAAAATTTTCCGGCAATGAAAATACAAAATCTACCAGATCATGATCGAGAAATGGCACCCGAACCTCAAGAGAATTGGCCATTGACATCATATCAACCTTGGTAAGCATGTCATTGGTTAACACAAGATGCATGTCATTCATTAAAACATCATTCAAAGAATCATTGCCGGCTGAATTGATATACTTCAGAAGTTCATTTTTCCTTGAAAGATATTCATCCTGATTTGTATTTTTTAAAAGAAGTTGTTGCGGATAATTTTCATTGGAAAAAGATGCCCAACGCCAATAACGATTATCGGTTGTCAGAATCATACCTTCCCCGAAACGATGTAACTTCCGGATTGTATTACCCAGATTTGAATGACGGGATTTGGGCAGCAATGCCAGGCCGGGATGCAGATACTTCAATAATTGACTCACCATGCCACCTTTTCGTGCCCTGAACTCTGCCATGTGTTTGTTGTAACCGGCAAACATTTCATCAGCCCCATCTCCGGAAAGTGCTACCGTTACCTTTGATCTGGTTTGGCGGCTCAGGATGTAAACCGCAAGGGCCGATGAATCAGCAAAAGGCTCATCAGTATAATCAAGCACATCATACAGACAATCGAGCAGATCAT
>CAYXIT010000088.1:0-14524 GCA_964465275.1 uncultured Bacteroidales bacterium
AGAACCATTGCGGCTATGATTGATCCAACGTAAGATTCAAAAAGGTCGGCTCCCATACCGGCAACATCACCCACATTATCACCCACATTATCTGCAACCGTAGCAGGATTTAGCGGATGGTCCTCAGGGATACCAGATTCTACCTTCCCGACAAGGTCGGCACCCACATCGGCTGCCTTGGTAAAGATACCACCACCTACACGGCTGAAAAGCGCGATGGAAGATGCTCCGAAAGAAAAACCGGTAACTATTGACAAAACTTTGTTTAGACTATCAAAACTTTCCACACCGAAAAGGTGGGCATATAATATGAAAAGAATACTCAATCCGAGAATACCAAGACCCACTACACTAAGACCCATTACACTGCCACCGGTAAAAGCAACTTTAAGGGCTTGATTCAAACTGGTTCTGGCAGCATGGGTTGTTCTTACATTTGCCTTGGTGGCTATACGTAACCCAATAAAACCCGCCAGCCCTGAACAAAAAGCCCCGGCTACAAATGATAATGCGACCAGGGGATGCGACGTTTCAGTGCCTGTGGTAACTGCAAGTAAAATACCGACCGATACCACAAAAATGGCAAGAATCTTATACTCTGCTTTTATGAATGCCATAGCTCCCTCAAAAATGAAATTGGAAATTTTTATCATTTTTTCATTGCCCTGAGGCTGCCGGGTGATCCACGATGTTTTATATACCGTGAAGAGAATCGCCGCCAATCCAATGACGGGAACAAGGTAGATTAAATAGTTTTCCATAAAAGTAGCTTTTGGATTTAAAGGGTTTAATTGATTATTTAAATGGTTTAATTAAATTTTCGGTAAAAATAAAAACATAATCCTATAAACAGGATATTTTTTATCCTGAATATTCTATTTTTTATCATGACAACGTACTGAGGGAATTAAATTTCCCAAACAATAAAATTAAATAATTGTTCATTGCAATAGTTTATTTTTTTACAGATATTTTTAGAGGATTATATAAATAGCAATTATTATCTTTGGCATGTTTAAATGAAAAAAGGACAAACCTTTGGAAAACTTCTCATCAAAATTATTACAGACCGCCGTTGAAGAATTCTCTAAATTACCCGGAATTGGCAGAAAAACTTCCCTGCGCCTGGTACTTCATTTGTTAAGACAGGATAAACAGGATGTGGATTTCTTCGCCCAGGCCATCAGCCGGTTGCGTGAAGAAGTGGTTTATTGCAAGAGTTGCCATAATATAAGTGACCGCGAAATTTGCGATATATGTTCTTCTCCAAGGCGCGAAAAATCCCTGATTTGTGTGGTTGAAGACCTCAGAGATGTTATTGCTATTGAGAATACAGGTCAGTATCATGGTCTCTACCATGTTTTAGGTGGAATTATTTCACCCATGGATGGAATCGGTCCTGATGATCTTAATATTCAAACACTGATTGAAAGGGTCAAAAACAACGAAATTAAAGAAGTGATACTTGCACTCAGTACAACGATGGAAGGAGATACTACAAATTTTTATTTATACCGTAAACTTCAGGATCAAAACATCAAAATATCTGCCATTGCCAGGGGTATTGCTATTGGCGATGAACTGGAATATGCCGATGAAGTAACACTGGGTCGCTCTATCATGAACCGTACACCCTATCAGCTTAACATCCCCAATCCGAAGTAAAACAGGAGCAAAAATGAAGCTAAGTGTAATTATTGTCAATTACAATGTTAAGTACTTTCTGGAGCAATGTTTGAAATCGGTTTTTATCTCCGGAAAAGAACTTGATATGGAAGTTTTTGTAGTTGACAATAATTCTGTTGACGGCTCAGTGGAAATGGTGAAAGAAAAGTTTCCGAAGGTAAAACTCATTGCCAACAAAGAAAACACAGGCTTCAGCCATGCCAATAACCAGGCCATAAAAAAAGCTTCCGGTGAATACGTTTTATTGCTTAATCCTGACACAGTGGTCGAGGATAATACGTTTTTAAGGGTTGTGGAGTTTATGGATAAAACACCCGATGCAGGAGGGCTTGGAGTAAAAATGATAGATGGACAGGGTATATTTCTTCCCGAATCAAAAAGAGGTTTGCCTACCCCCGCTGTTGCTTTCTGCAAAATTTTTGGCCTGTCAGCTCTCTTTCCCAAAAGCAGGATTTTTGGGAAATATCATCTGGGATATCTTGACAATGAAAAAGTGCATTCTGTAGATGTGCTTTCAGGTGCTTTCATGCTCATCCGTAAAACGGTGCTGGAAAAAACCGGTTACCTGGATGAAACATTTTTTATGTATGGTGAAGATATTGACCTTTCATGGCGCATAAAACAGGCCGGTTATAAAAATTATTATTTCCCGCATACCCGGATTATTCACTATAAAGGTGAAAGCACCAAAAAAAGCAGTATCAATTATGTTTTTGTGTTTTATAATGCAATGATCATTTTTGCGAAAAAACACTTCAGCAAACAGAATGCAAGAATATTTTCTTTTCTCATACATCTGGCCATTTATTTCCGAGCATTTCTGGCGATTATGAACCGGTTCTTCAAAAAGGCCATAACACCCCTACTTGATGCACTCCTGATCTTTGCCGGGTTTATTTACATTAAAGAATACTGGGAAACCCAGATCATGGAGTCGGCAGAAAATTATTATCCTCCTGAGTTTCTATATTATTTCGTACCGGCCTATATTCTCATGTGGCTTTTTTCAGTTTACATAAGCGGAGGTTATGACAAACCCATCAAACTCTTTCGGATTGTCAGGGGCATTGGCCTGGGAACAGTTGCCATACTCGTTATTTATGCATTGCTTCCGGCTTCAATGAGATTTTCCAGGGCTTTGATACTGTTAGGAAGTTTATGGGCACTTACCAGTATGCTTTTAAGCCGGATTATCTGGCATTTGATAAAATTCAAAAACATCAATTTCAGCAGCCACCTGAACAAAAGAATCATTATAATTGGTAAGGGAAAAGAACCCGAACGCATAGCACTAATGCTTCGCCAGAGTGGCAGCAGCGCATTTATCGGTTTTATCAGTACTGATACCCATAAGCCTGCAGAAGACGGGTACCTGGGAACACTTGATCAGCTTAATGAAATTATTGAAGTGTATAATATCAATGAACTGATATTCTGTGCAAGTGAAATGTCATCGCAAGCCATCATTTCCCACATGTCGGGGTTGAAAGATAAAACTGTGCATTTTAAAATTGCTCCGCCTGAGAGTTTATTTATCATCGGAAGCAATTCAATTGATACCTTCGGTGATTTTTTCACTGTTGATGTAAACACTATAAATCAAACTGCCAACAAGCGCAATAAAAGGTTTTTTGATCTTATGATTTCTGGTTTTCTTTTTCTAACACTTCCTTTTAATATTTTACTCGTAAAAAACCCTGCCGGATTGATCCGAAATATTTTTTCAGTGATCTTTTCCAGAAAAACCTGGGTTGGATATAACCCTATTGCGGATCACAGCAAGCTACCCTCACTTAAAATGTCTGTGCTAAATCCTGCAGATGTATTCCGCAATAAAACCCTTGATCAACATACCCTTTCAAATCTTAATACACTGTATGCAAAAGACTACCGGCTGGAAAATGATTTCCGAATCGTAAGAAAAGGCTATAGAATGCTTGGGAGAAGAATTTAGGGGCGAGTTGGATAATACTATTGCAATAGCAGATAATACATTCTAATCGAATTTTTGCTGGATAAACCTTTTCAAAAATTTACTGTTGACAGAAACATACATATGAATGTGAACCGGTTTCATCAGGGCGAAAATAATTTTGTAATTTTGATCTGGAATTATGACGATCCGGAAAAAATCCACACCTGAAAAAAGAAAAGAATAAATCAATGGCAAAATTTGAAATTGTTATGCCCAAAATGGGCGAGAGTATCACGGAAGCTACAATTACCAGATGGCTTAAAAAACCCGGCGATAGTATTGAAGAAGATGAAGCTATCGCTGAGATTGCAACAGATAAAGTAGATTCAGAGATTCCTTCTCCAGTTGAAGGCACAATAAAAGAATTGCTTTTTGAAGAAGGAGATACTGTTGAAGTCGGTAAAGTAATAGCATTGATTGCAACTGACGGAAAAGACGATGCCGTTGATGCATCTGACAAATCTGTAAAGGATGATGGTAAACCGGAACCTGCAAAGGAGATAAAAGAACCTGTTGCCGGTGAACAAAAAATTGAAATCGAAAAAGCTGCTGAGCCTGCAGCCCTTTCAGCAAAAGGAGCTTCCGGAAGATTTTATTCTCCCCTCGTTCGCAATATAGCCAGGCAGGAAGGTATCATTATGGAGGAGTTGGAAAATATTGAAGGTAGTGGTAAGGACAATCGCGTTACCAAAGATGATGTTCTGATCTATCTTAAGAACCGTTCCGGCAAACCTGCTGAGGGTATATCGCTATCAGCTTCACAGACATCAAAACAGGTAAAAACCTTTCATACTCCTGATGTAAAAGCAGAACCTGGTGATGAAATTGTTGCAATGAGTCGTATGCGCAAACTTATTGTACAGCATATGGTAGCTTCAGAAGACACAAGCGTGCATGTTACATCATTTATTGAAGTTGATGTTACAAATCTTGTTAACTGGCGCAATAAACACAAAAAAGCTTTTGAACAGCATGAAGGCGAAAAACTTACTTTCACTCCCATCTTTGTGCATGCAATTGCCAAAACCTTAAAGGATTATCCCATGCTCAACTCGAGTGTTAGTGGCGACAACATCATAATAAGAAAAAACATTAATATTGGTATGGCTGCTGCTTTGCCCGATGGCAACCTGATTGTACCGGTTATTAAAAATGCCGATCATAAAAGCTTACTGGGTCTGGCAAAAAGCGTGAATGACCTTGCCAACCGCGCCCGCATTAATAAATTGCTACCCGATGAAATACAGGGAGGCACCTTTACTCTTACCAACCTGGGTACGTTTGACACAATTTTCGCCACTCCTATTATTAACCAGCCACAGGTAGGTATTTTAGGCACCGGTGTTATCAAGAAAAGACCCGTTGTTATTGAAACCGAACATGGCGATAGTATTGCAATCAGGAGTATTATGTACCTGTCCATGTCATACGACCATCGTATCATTGACGGGGCAATGGGAGGAATGGCATTACGCCGTATAGGTGAATATCTTCAGAACTGGGATGTAAACACATCAGTGTAAGCATTATCCGAATGATTTTTTCAACCGCATAAAAACCAATTTACATGCAACTTAATTTAAAACGTCCCATTGCCTTTTTCGATATTGAAAGTACGGGAACCAATGTGGTAAAAGACCGTATTGTTGAAATATGCTTCCTTAAAGTAATGCCCGACGGAACCACCGAAACAAAACTCCGCAGAATCAACCCCACCATCCCTATTCCACCTGAGGTTACTGCAATCCATGGTATCAGCAATGCCGATGTGGAAAATGAACCCACATTCAGACAAGTTGCCAAATCATTGAACGAATGGCTCAAGGATTGTGATCTTTCGGGTTACAACTCCAATAAATTTGATGTTCCTATGCTCATTGAAGAATTTCTCAGGTGCGATATCGATTTTAGTTTAAAGAACCGGAGCCTGGTTGACGTACAGAATATTTTTCATAAAATGGAACCCCGCACACTTAAAGCAGCCTACAAGTTTTATTGCGGCAAGGAACTGGTTGATGCACATACTGCGGAAGCTGATACCATTGCAACATATGAAATCCTTTTATCGCAGATTGAAAGATATGAAGATACAGAGTATGTTGACAATGAAGGAAATGTTAGCACACCTGTAAAAAATGATATTACTGCTCTTTATAAGTTTTCATATAATCATCGAAATGTCGACCTTGTAGGGCACATAGTTTACAATGCAAAAGATAAGGAATGCTTTAATTTTGGGAAACACAAGGGTAAAACTGTTGAGGACGTATTCAAAAAAGATCCGCACTATTACGATTGGATTATGAATGCCGACTTTCCGCTCTCAACAAAAAACGTAATTAAAGAGATCCGTTTCCGGGCATTTGAAAACTCAAACATGATCATCAAAAAGCAGTAGCAAAGTCAATATATCTCTGAATTAAATATCTTTTCTTATTTGAGACTTTTGCAATTTATCTTAAACCAATGAAAATCATTTGCATAGGACGTAATTATGTTGAACATGCCCAGGAACTAAATAACCCTGTACCTGCCGATCCGGTTTTTTTCATGAAACCGGAAACAGCACTTATCAGGGCAGGTATGCCGTTTTTTTATCCCGATTTTTCAAATGATATACATTATGAAGTTGAGCTTGTACTTCGTATTTGTAAGGTGGGAAAGCATATACAGGAAAAATTTGCACATACTTATTATGATAAGATTGGTATCGGAATTGACTTTACTGCCCGTGATGTGCAAAAAATATGCAAAGAGAAAGGTTTGCCCTGGGAAGTAGCAAAAGCATTTGACGGTTCGGCCCCCGTAAGTAAATTTCTGCCAAAAGAAGAGTTTTCAGATCTTTATGATATCAATTTCTCTCTTGCGAAAAATGATCAGGTGGTTCAGGATGGCAATTCAGGTATGATGATCTTTAACTTTGAGAAAATAATAGCTTATGTATCACGCTTTGTTACCTTAAAAATGGGAGATCTTATTTTCACCGGAACACCGGCCGGTGTTGGTTCCATAATCAAAGAAGATAACCTGAAAGCATTTATCGGTGATAAAAAAATGCTGGATATCAAAATTAAATAAAAACTAACCTGCAAATATTTCTAAAACTCTATTTCTTGAATGATGGGTAAAGTTCCTTTAAGTTTTTATCATAATCCTGATACACTTGAACTTGCTGAGAAACTTTTAGGAAAGTATTTATTCAGCCGAACAGATAATGCCCGGGTTTGTGCGGGTATTATCAGCGAAACGGAAGCCTATCTGGGTGCGGGAGACAGAGCATCACATGCCTGGAATAACCGCAAAACAAATCGAACTCAAACTATGTTCCTGCAAGGCGGAATAGCCTATGTTTACCTTTGTTACGGAATACACCATCTGTTTAATATCGTTACCCATAAACAAGGAATACCCCATGCCGTGCTAATAAGAGGGGTTATACCTGCAATAGGAAAAGAAATTATGCAGGAGAGAAATGGAAAAACACTCCCCTTTCATCTTAACGGACCCGGTAAACTCACAAAGGCATTGGGCATTCATACCGGCCATGATAGAACAGCTCTAGATGGTGATATCATATGGCTGGAGGACAGAAACATCAATATTGCCCGGGAGAACATAATCGTTGGACCACGGATCGGAGTAGATTATGCAGGAGTTGATGCTGCTTTACGATCCAGACGTGATCAGCGCGCGGCATGACCCATAAGTGACCCCTTGAGTTTCAAAAACAAATTGCATTAATGCTCAGATCTTTTTTGATGAACTATGTTTTCGGGTAAAGTGATTACTTTTGCAATCATTTTCAGGTATTGGTTTTTCCTTAACTGTTTTAAATTTTTCATTAATCATGTCAGAAAAGACAAAAGTAGTATTACGATCAGGAAAAGATGATGCGATAAAAAGATTTCATCCATGGGTATTCAGCGGGGCAATAAAAAAGATTTACGGCCCTGTACATGACGGTAGTCTTGTAGAAGTATTTTCCAATAAAGATGAATATCTGGGATCAGGCCTGTATCAGGATTCATCTATTGCAGTGCGAATTATGGCATTTGCACCTGAAAGGCCTGAATTGACAGATAATGATTTCTGGCATAAAAAACTGCTGAATGCCTGGAAATTACGGGAATCAACAGGGCTAACTGATAATAAGGACACCAATGTATACAGACTTGTTCATGGTGAAGGAGATCACTTACCCGGACTCATTATTGACCATTATAATGGTAACCTGGTAATACAGGCACATGCCATCGGAATTCATATTTACCGTCATGAAATTGCTGAAAGTCTGAAAAAGATATACGGAGGTAATTTGAAAAGCATTTACTATAAGAGCAAGGATACGCTGCCGGGCAATTTTGCTCAGTCAAAGGAGACCGAAGGTTTTCTTTTTGGCGATGTTCCAAGTGATATTGTACTGGAATATGGTCATAATTTCGAGGTGGATTTTATTCACGGACAAAAGACCGGTTTCTTCATTGACCAGCGTGAGAACAGAAAACTCCTGGCAGATTTTGCAAAGAACAGAACAGTGCTTAATACGTTTTGTTATTCGGGCGGGTTTTCAGTATATGCATTGGGTGCAGGTGCCAGTTTTGTAGAATCACTTGACAGTTCAGGCAAAGCACTGGAGCTGGCAGAGAAAAATGTAAAATTGAATTTTCCTGAAGCTAATAACCATAATGTCATACAGGCAGATGCTGTGCAGTTTATTCGCGAAAACAAAAAGAACTACGATTTAATCATTCTTGATCCCCCTGCTTTTGCAAAACATACCAACGTAAGACATAACGCGGTGCAAGGCTATAAAAGACTCAATGCTGAAGCCATTCGTCAGATATCTCCGGGCGGAATTTTATTTACTTTCAGCTGTTCACAGGTTGTAAATATGAATTTGTTTAAATCAACAGTAATGGCTGCAGCTATTCAGGCAGGGCGGCGGGTGAGAATACTGCATCAGATGACACAAGCTCCTGATCATCCTGTAAACGTATTTCATCCTGAGGGAGAGTACCTTAAAGGATTGGTTTTATATATCGATTAAAGTAATATGGCAGTTTGATGATAGAAAAAAAATATTTCACATATCGCGACATCTGGAAGATCTCCTACCCTATCATCATTGGCCTGGTGGCACAAAACATCATGCTGGTTATTGATACAGCTTTTTTAGGTCGTGTTTCTGAAATAACTCTTGGGGCAGCTGCTATTGGGGGTGTGTTTTACCTTACCGTGGTAATGCTTGCAACCGGCTTTTCTGTGGGAACACAGATCATGATCGGAAGACGAAACGGTGAAGGCAGGTATCATGCAATCGGTAATGTGTTTGATATCGCACAGGGAGTACTTGTTACTATGGCGATTGTTGTATGGGTTTTATTGCATTTTGTTGCACCTCCCCTTTTGGGAAAAATTATCAGTTCACCTGCCATTCTCGAAGAAAGTCTTGTATTTCTTAACTTTCGTAAATACGGACTTCTTTTTGGATTTATGGTGTTGGGATTTAATGCTCTTTATATTGGCAATACAAAAACAATGGTGTTGTCATTAAGCACATTTGTAATGGCCTTCTTCAATATAGTTCTTGATTATCTTTTTATATTTGGTAATTACGGTTTCCCCGAGATGGGTATAGCAGGTGCTGCCCTGGCTACAAACATTGCTGAGTTTTTTACTTTCGTTTTTTACATCTGCTGGGCATACTTTAAAGGCGATTATAAAAGATTTTTGCTGTTTCAGAGATTTTTGCCCGACAAGCAACTATTACGATCACTTCTGAATCTTTCAGTACCGGTTATGTTTCAATATTTTTTTTCTTTCTCGGCATGGTTTGTTTTCTTTCTTATTATTGAACAGATTGGTGAAACTGCACTTGCCGCCTCCAATATCGCACGCAGTATTTATATGGTTTTAATGATACCGGTTTGGGGATTGAGTGCTTCAGTAAATACCCTTGTTAGCAATACAATTGGCCGTAATCAGCATGATAAGGTAATTCCATTAATACTGCGGGTTGCACTTGCAGGAATTATTATAAATATTATACTTGTGCAGATTTTGATTTTCATTCCCAACCCAATTATAAGCTTTTACACTGACAACCAGTCACTCATAGAATTCACCACACCCCTTCTGAGAGTCATAGCCGTAGCATTAATTGCTTTTTCGTTTGGCATGATTATTTTCAATGGACTGTCAGGGACAGGAAAAACCATGCTGGCTCTTAAGATTGAAATCCTATCAATAATATTCTACCTGCTTACAACACTTATTCTTGCACTTGGATTCCAGGCACCGGCACGTGTTGTATGGACTGTAGAAATAGTGTATTTCTCCATAATGGGTATTTTGGCTTTTATTGCCCTTAAAAAGGCAAACTGGCGCGAAATAAGCATTTAAGTAGTTTTCACCCGGTAAGTTTAATTTCTCTCAAATACTGTTAACACGGAGATTCAAATCTAAAAATTTATGTAGGTTTGCGCATATTTGTGAGGCAAATAGATACGGGTTTTACAATAACCTTTTCGGGGAAAAATCGTATAAAATTAAGTTCTTCAAAGCCTGTTCAGTTTTGCCAATATTAAAGGTCTTTTAACCGTTACAGAATTAAATATTTGATTGCACCAATGAAATTTTTTAAAATACTTACTGTTTTCTTCGTTTTACTTAATGTATCATTTGTACCCTCTGCTTCTACTGATAATATTGAATTTTCAGAAAGCTTTGCGGGCCAGTCTCTTGATCCGCCGCTAAATTATTCTACTCCCTGGGTTGATTCTGTTTTTTATTCTCTTACTCCCGAGCAACGTATTGCCCAGTTATTTATCATAGAAGTACAAAGTAACCAGAATCGCAGATATTATGAACGGACAGAGCGCCTTCTTACTGATTATAATATTGGTGGGGTGATATTTTTCAAGGGCGGACCGGCAACTCAGCTCAGACTTACCAATACATGGCAACAGCAAATGCAAACTCCAATGTTTGTCTCCATGGATGCTGAATGGGGCCTGGCAATGCGGCTAGACAGTACATTAAGCTTTCCCCGGCAGATCACCCTTGGAGCTATAACCAATGAAAGGCTGATTTACGAGCTGGGACTTGAAATGGGATGGCAAAGCTGGCGTATGGGCATCCACTTGAATTTTTCACCCGTGGTTGATGTAAACTCCGATCCGCGAAATCCTGTGATAAACTCGCGTTCATTTGGCGAATGCCGTTACAACGTATCAAGGAAGGGAATCGCACTGATGTATGGAATGCAGGATGCCGGTATCATAGCGAGTGCCAAACACTTCCCGGGTCATGGCGATACAGATATTGATTCTCACTTTTCACTTCCTGTGCTTCAACATTCAAGACAGGAAATAGATTCAGTTCACCTTTTCCCATTTCAAAAACTCATTGATCAGGGTTTGTTTTCAGTAATGGTTGCACATTTGAATATACCTGCTCTTGACCAAACTCCTGGCATTCCATCAAGCCTTTCACGCTCTATGATCACCAGCCTGTTGCAAGAGCAGATGGGTTTCAGGGGGCTGATAATTACTGATGCACTCAACATGAAAGGTGTATCTGATTTTTATCCATCAGGTGAGCTGGAAGTGCAGGCTTTGCTTGCAGGTAATGATATTCTGCTCATGCCTGATGATGTTATAAAAGCCATTAATAGTATAAGTAAAGCCCTTGAAGAAGGCAGATTACAACAGGAATATCTTGATCAGAAAGTAAGAAAAGTGCTGTACTTCAAAGAACTGGCCGGGCTAAACAATTACCGGCCCTTACCCCTGCGCAACCTTCACAACGACCTGAACGCACGAAGGTTTCAAAAGATCAATAAACGACTTGCCGAAGCGGCTATTACTCTGATTCATAATCAGGATGATATTATTCCGCTGAAAAGGCTCGATACACTAAACATTGCAACTTTATCTATCGGATCTTCAACAGAAAATCCTTTCCAGACCATGCTTGCCAATTATGCTGATATAAGCATGTACAGTATCAGTAAAAACCATAACAGTCAGCAAGCCGATCAGATTATTGAAGAATTATCATCATACAACCTGGTGATTGTTTCTTTACAGAACAATAGTATGTTTCCGGGCCGAAACTATGGAATCAGGGAGGCAAATATTGATTTAATAAATAAATTGTCTACGGTAAATAATGTAGTACTGAATATATTCGCCAGCCCCTATAGTCTCCAGAGTTTTGGTGATGATTTACTCAAAACACGGGCAATAGTTATATCCTATCAGGACGGGCGGGATTTTGAATATGCATCGGCACAGGTAATTTTTGGCGCATTGGCTGCCCGCGGTAAACTGCCGGTTTCTGTGGTTCCTCATTTCCCGATTTACACAGGAATACAAACAAGAAACGGGGATAGAATCAGATATTCTGATCCGGAAGAGGTGGGGGTAAATACGGATATGCTTAAAAGGATAGATAGCATTGCCCTTATGAGTATTAAAGAAAATGTTTTCCCGGGATGCCAGATTGCTGTTATAAAAGACGGAGCAATGATTTATAACCGTTCATTCGGACATCATTCTTATGATAGTATTACCCCGGTTAAGAATTCTGATCTGTACGATCTTGCCTCTCTAACAAAAATACTTGCCACTACCTCATCAATCATGAAGCTGAAAGATGAAGGAAAGCTGGATATTGACAGCCCATTGGGTATCTATTTACCCATAACGCACAGTACAAACAAAGAGAATCTGAAAATACGGGAGGTACTGGCACATCAGGCCCGGTTGCGCTCATGGATACCGTTCTTTTTATCTACCTTAAACGAAGGTAAACCGGATCCGCTTGTATTCAGCAGTACCAGATCTGTTAACTACCCTGTTAAAGTTGCTGAAAACCTGTATTTGAATAAAAGCTATCGCGATACCATTTTTAATGTAATTCTGGAATCAGAATTGCTGAACAGGAAAAGATATATTTATTCAGACCTGGGTTTTATTCTTTTTGCTGAAATGATTGAAAATTTAACCGGTTTAAGTATTGACCAATATACTGAACAGTATTTCTTCAGGCCTCTGGGATTAAAAACCATGACCTACAATCCCAGGGATAAATTCAATGTGGATAGAATTATACCCACTGAAAATGATACATTGTTTCGCAAACAAAATATTTGGGGATATGTACATGACCCTGCAGCTGCAATGCTTGGAGGCGTTTCAGGCCATGCAGGCTTATTTGCAAATGCAACTGATGTGGCTATTTTTATGCAAATGCTTTTACAGGAAGGAAGTTATGGTGGAATTCAATTTATACAGCCTGAGACGGTACGCGAATTTACCACAACACAATTTGCCGGAAATAAAAACCGGCGTGCTCTCGGATTTGATAAACCCAATATTCGCCCGGCCGATACCAGTCCAGCTGCCGAAAGTGCATCGATACTGAGCTATGGCCATTCGGGTTTTACCGGTACATACACCTGGGTTGATCCAAAAGAAGATCTTGTTTATGTGTTTCTTTCAAATCGCGTATATCCTGATGCTTCCAACCGGAAAATTTCAGAACTCAACATCAGATCTGATATTCATCAGGCAATTTATGATGCCATCTTTTTTCAAAGATTTATGTTTAATACCCGCCTGCCCTGATATTGCCGGAGGCACTTGAATTTACTCGTAATTATGCTCGAAAATATTAATATTATTGAATGGATCGGCTATGTGGGATCAGTTATTATTGCCATCTCACTTACAATGAGTTCCATAATAAGGCTGCGATGGTTTAACCTGCTGGGTGCTTCCATTTTTTCAACCTACGGTTTCATCATTGGCTCAATGCCGGTTGCATTTCTTAATCTTTTCATTACACTCATTAATATCTTTTATCTCACAAAAATATATTCTACAAAAGATTATTTTAAAATTCTTCATATTAGAAAAGAGAACAGATATCTTGAATATTTTCTGGACTTTTATTCAAAAGATATCAATAAATTCTTTCCCTTATTCTGCGATAAATTTAAGAATCATTTATACGATAATGAGAACCTTTTGTGTATTCTTGTTATAAGAAATGCAAATGTTGCAGGTCTATTTATCGGACGAAAGATCAGTGATGAAGAAATGATTGTAGAAATAGATTTTGCCGTACCTGAATATCGTGATTTTAAAACCGGGAATTATGTTTACAGGCAAAGTCAGGACCATTTTAGAGAATTGGGTATAGAAAAACTCATTTCCAGATCTTCCATAAAAAAACACCAGCATTATCTTGAGAAAATGGGTTTCACTGAAAAGTTTAATGATAAAAACGAAACTGTGTGGGTTAAAGAACTTGAAAATAAATCATAATTTTACCTGTAAAAAGATGAACAGAACTTTCAGATCAGTGATCATATGGGTACTGGCAATACTGATCACACTGGCAACAGTAATCTATCAACGGATGACTGGACCTACGCATCCGGTAAGAGGAAAGGCAACCATAGAAAATGAAGACATCAGCTACCGTTTAATCCGTTCATATGCACAACCTGAAGATGCTCCTGTTAAGGTGGAAGTTAAGAACAGAGACATCAGCGGAAGCTTTATTTACAAACGTACTCCCAGTTATGATGAAAGGACCCGCGAAGATATGGTAAGGGAGGGTGATTATCTTATTGCATATATTCCGCAACAGCCTCCTGCAGGCAAAGTAATGTATCAGATTACACTGGAATCGGATAATGATAGAATTAAACTTACTGAAGATCCCGTATTTATCCGTTTCAGGGGCGATGTGCCTGCTTTCGTGTTCATTCCGCATATAATTATCATTTTTTTTGCTATGCTATTAAGCACTAGAGCGGGAATTGCGGCCATTTTAAAGGAAAAAACATAC
>CAYXIT010000089.1:0-1870 GCA_964465275.1 uncultured Bacteroidales bacterium
CAGTTTCAATGCAAATAACCTGCAGGTTGTGCCGGAAAAGGAAGGCTACAAAGTGAGCTGGCAAACCCATGGTGAGAAACGGGAGATCAATGTCCAAAAGGTAGTTTTTACCGGGGGTTCCTTTGCGTTGGCTGATGTGTTTCCTTTCATTGAAAAGGAAAAGCTGGAAAAGATCACCCGCCTCAGGTATGCCAGAATTGTGGAAGTAACCCTGGGTTTCAAAAACTGGAAAGGGATTGAACTAGATGGCTTTGGCGGATTGATACCATCTAAAGAAAAACGTGATATCCTGGGTGTGCTTTACATGTCAACCCTTTTTGAAAACCGGGCACCCGAGGGTGGAGCGCTGCTAACGATTTTTATGGGTGGAATACGAAATGAGAACCTGGCCAACCAACCGGATGATAAAATAAAGGAAGTGGTAAAAAGAGAGATCTCCGATCTGATGCAACTACCCGAATTTCAACCCGATCTTTTCAAAATCACCCGTTACGACTATGCCATACCGCAGTATGAAGTGAACAGCGGCGAACGGTTTGAAACCATTGCAGAACTTGAAAAACAACACGCCGGACTGATCCTTGGCGGCAACATGCGCAATGGCATTGGCATGGCCGACAGGGCCAAACAGGGAAAAATGCTGGCTGAACAGGTTAAAAACTCCGGACTATGAAGAAAACTGCTGTCATACTCTCCAATACCGGCACACCGGATCAGACATCGGTACCGGCCGTAAGAAAATACCTGAAGGAGTTTCTGGGCGACGGACGGGTTATCACCATGCCAACCCCTCTGCGAAAGCTTCTGGTTAACGGCATCATTGTCCCCTTCAGGGCTCCGAAATCGGCGAAGCTTTACAAAAAAATCTGGACGGCCCTGGGTTCTCCCCTGCTGGTGCATTCTAAAAAGTTGCAAAACAAACTGCAGGTAAAGCTGGGTGATGAATATGAGGTAATGCTGGGGATGCGCTACGGAAATCCATCATTAAGAAAGGCTTTACAAAAGGTCAGGAGAAAGCAATTTGAAAAGGTGGTCCTTTTGCCCATGTTTCCGCAGTATGCATCATCAACCACGGGTACCATAACAGAACTGACACACCGGGAAATTTCGGGCTGGAACAACATACCTGCCCTGAAAACCATCGGGCAGTTTTACCATGAAGCGGATTTTATTGCATGTTTTGCCACAAACATTGGGGAAAAAAATCCACAGAAATACGATCACATTGTCTTCAGCTATCATGGCCTGCCTTTGCGTCATGTAAACGCCACCCACCAAGGGAAAGACTGCAGCCATTTTAGCTGCACCACCGAGGTGAATGAGCACAATGCATTCTGCTACCGGGCTGCCTGTTATGCCACCACACGTTTGCTGGCCGAAAAGCTGGGTTTACAGTCTGATCAGTATACCGTTTGTTTTCAGTCGAGATTTTCCCAAAACTGGTTATCGCCCTTTGCCGATCAGGTAATTAAAGAGAAAGCAAAGCAAGGTGTAAAAAAAATGCTGGTGGTAAGCCCGTCATTTGTAACCGATTGCCTTGAAACCATTGTGGAGATTGGGCATGAGTATAAAGATATATTTCTGAAAAACGGCGGAGAAAAATTTGACTGGGTGCCTTCATTGAATGATAATGATCAATGGGTAGAATTTCTTGCAGACATGGTAAATGGGGTATAATATTTGCACGCACTACCATGATCAAATGATAGCAGAAAGTTGTTATACAGCCTATAAATTATTAAATTGATCAAGTTTTAAAATATTATACCTGATAAACCTTTAAAGATTTAGCTTCGCTGCTACTTCGTGGTCTCCCTTCGGTCGAAATGACAAGCGTAAGTGAGTTTATAATGTGGAGTGGGCTTGGTGG
>CAYXIT010000089.1:1880-5453 GCA_964465275.1 uncultured Bacteroidales bacterium
CAATACAACCATGAGAATCCCCAGAAAAAGCATTATAAATAATGTTTACAAAACGCACTACTTTGTTTTATTTGCAATAGTGGGTATGCTGTTTATTATTTCTTCCTGCAGCCCCACAAGTATGTCAATGATACAAAAAAAGAGTTATCATGTTGATGACAGATCATGGCAGGAAGATACACTGAAAGGCTATGTTTTTGTGCCCAACAGCCGGGTACTGGTAAGAAGCATATACGATGAAGACAGCATATTCATTGAAATAAGAACCCGCGACAGCCTGAGCATGCGCAGCATGCTTACCAATGGCCTTTCCGTTTGGTTCGATCCTCAGGCAAAGCAAAACGAAAAATACGGAATAAATATTCCGGCCGCCAGGGCAGAAATGTTAAGAAGGCAGGAAGAAACCCTTCAGCAAATGCGCGAGCAGGGCGATACAACACAACGGTTAAGTTTCGATTACCGGGGCTGGACCGAAACAATCCGTGATAGCAGGATTGTAATTACCGACAAAGAAGGAACGCGATTTGATGAATCAAACCAGGTTATGATCCGGTATTCTCACACTGAAGGTTTGGTATACAATATCCGGTTTGGTTTTGGGCAGGCCGGGATTGATCAGGAAAAAACGAACAAGTTCAGCCTGGGTGTAATTTCTGAAAGACACCAGGCACAGATGCCCAATACCGGACAGAGCCAGATGAGAGGATCAACAGATATGTACGGTCGTCAGCGACAACAGCCCGATTCTCGTCAGCAAAGACCTGAAAGACTAGGTCTGATTTCCGTTAAAGGATGGATTGAGTTTTTGCTTACGGATGATAAACCTGTATCACAGGTGGAGTAAAACTTTATGTCATGTGCTGAATGATTAAGAATTCTATCGGCTCCCAGGCTGGTATTTCAATGTTAATCCTGCCAGACCGATTTTCAGATCAAAACTGGTTACACCATACATAGGGTACTTCATATAAGGTTCTATCACCAGATTGTAACTTTCTCTTTTTATCACGTAGCCGGCAGAAACATTAAGAAACCGGGCCAGATCAACACGCCTGAATGCATCAAAAGAACCTGATGTGGTTACGCTTGAAAAGTCACGGCTGATTGTGGTCTGCCCTGCAAGATCCTCTGAAATCAAATCGGCAAGTATCTCACCGCTTTTTGTATATGACTGCTGAAGATAAAGGAAGGAGGATACTCCGGCCGATACAAAAAACTCTCTTCTTTTGCTATCGGTTACCTGCATTTTAACATTCAATGGAAAATCAATTGCCATAAATTCATAATCTGTGTACCCGGACTGATCAATTATCATAAGTTCATCAGAATCCTGGTAATAGGGAAGTGCATTTATGGCATCGCCAACCATTGAGTTATCATCAAATGTGAACTGATTATACACCAGGATACCCCCGGTATTGATGCTGAGATTATCAACCAGGTAAAAATCGCCCGTAACACCTGCAGAAAAACCTATCCCTTCAGCAATCTTACCTGTGGTGTATGTCATCATAGAACCGGCCATGAACTGCATAGCAGAATTTCTGCTTTGACGAACGGGAAGAATATCGTTGGCATAGCCTGGTTCAGGAGAAACTTCCCTGATGGTAGTGGTCTCTGATTCAGATTTTTCGTGATCATCATGACGAGCTTCGGCCAGTTTTATTTCCTGATAAATTTCAATGGTATCGTTTTCAGCTTCAGCAACTAAAGCCTGATATGGTTTTTCATCCGATTGCTCTTCTTCAGTATCAGCAATTACAAGAACCGTGGGGGTATATGATTTTCTCTCTGCACCACTTTCAGACTCATTTGAGAAAATTTCATTTTCTGCTTCAGTTAATTCTTCTGCAAGTTGTGAATCATGTTGGTCAGTTGTTGCATCTTCAGCATACGCAGAACTTTCTGGCTGACCGGAATCATCAGGTATATTGGGTTCCTGGATTTCCGGTGTGGTAATTGTCATTTTGGCTTCATCATCTCCGGGTCTGAGTGTAAACCAAACTGCAGCAGATACCACCATAAGCAAAATAATGGCAGCTGCTGCCCTTACTTTGTAAGGAAACAGGGCGATAATGCGCGGGCCTGATTTTGTACCCAACCGCTGCTGCATGGCCATCCAGGCTTTTTCGTCAACAGGCTCACTGTAGTTATCAAAAACCTTCCTGATGTTATCAGCTATTTTATCGTCAAATGGCTTCATGGTAAGGTTTATTTTTCATTTCTGTAAAATTCTTTTTAAGCAAAAGCTTTGCCCGGCTTAATTGTGAGCGTGATGTTCCCGGCGCAATATCGAGCATACCGGCAATTTCATCATGCGAATAACCTTCAATTTCGTACAGGTTAAAAACCAGTCTGTAAATTTGAGGCAAACCAGAGAGTAATTCAAGGATCTCTTCAGCATTCAGTTGTTTTTCAAGATCAGGTTCACTGGCAATTTCCAGCTCGCCCACATCAAATTCTACATGTACGGAATATTTCTTATTCTCTTTGTATTTATCAAGCGAAGTGTTTACCAGTATTTTCCTGAACCAGCTTTTAAAAGGTTTTTCGGTATTATAGCTCATGATGTTTTGAAACACTTTCATAAAGCTGTCATTAAGAATTTCAAGAGCATCGTCTCTGTTAGGAGCATAACGCAGGCAAACCGACATAGCAAAGGCATAAAATCTCCTGTACAGCATTTCCTGGAAACGGCTTTTCCCTTTCCTGCATTCAAGTATCAAATCCTGGTCGGTATAATTCTTTTGATCCAAGTCCTGCTTTTTTTATGCCTTTTCCAATACCTGTTTGAAATTCAGGCAGATTTCAAAGATCAAATATAATGTTGTTTAGCCTGGTTTTCATGGTTATGGAATTTATTTTGGTTAATAAAAAACGGCATATTAATTTCCCACTTCTATATGGCTGAGAAGCTGAATATTTTGCGGATCGGAATAATCATACTGAAACAGGCCGTCATGACCAATCAGCAGCAGGATCTCTCCCAAAGGGATTACATCATACGTATCAATACCCGAAAAGTGAGCGATCATATTGGATTGAATGGCCAGGGGATTGGTGGCATCGTACACCTTCAATCCGTCGGCACCATCGCAAATGAATAAAGTACCGTTATCTATTCCCAAACCATGAGGATTAAACATGGGGTAGGATTTCAGCAGTGTGGGTGATTCGATATCAGAAATATCAATCACATCCAGTTGGTTGGTGGTGTTCATACATGATGTGCCTGCTCTGAGGGTAACATAAGCAATGTCATTTTCTACCACTACCGGGTCGCAGGCATTCATATGATCCAGCTCCGATACAAATTCGGGCTTAGCCGGGTTTTCCAGCGTATAGATGATCATGCCTGTTGTGGTTCCGACAAAAAGATGACCATCATATCGGAAGAGCGTTTCCATTTCGCGCCAGTTATTGATGCTATCGGTTTGAAGCATATTTGCGGCATCAGAAACGTCAATGGTTTTAAGCACATAAGGTTGTGCAATACTATGTAAATATTGATCATTAAGCATAAAGCGGGCCATGGAACCTGCAATACCCGCAGCATTTCCAGCACCTTCTGAA
>CAYXIT010000089.1:5538-14171 GCA_964465275.1 uncultured Bacteroidales bacterium
TCTACTTCCCATCCAACAATAACTCCTTTACTGCGGTCGATCCTGTTCCAGGCATATGGTAAATTAATATCAACAGGCGGTGGTAAAACCTCAGGAAATGCATTTTCAATCCTTGAAATCTCTACCGGGTTTGTGATATCAGATATATCCAATGCCACAAGATCGATATAGCTGTCAGCGAAAAGTATATCTCCCCGGATGGCAATATCCACATTACCCGTTATCTGGTAAAAGGCAACAGGATTGGGATACGAAGGGTTGGAATTATCAATAACATGTATGCCTTCATTTACTTCATTTACAAAAATGTAATTGTCCTTGAAATAGATCTTGCCGGCCTGCTGAATATTTTTTGCAGATACGGCTTTTGGGGGCTGCCGGAAATCTTTGAATTCCATATAAACAGGTACCATAGCATCATAGCGGTAAACTTCCCTGTCTTTATTACAGGAAAACAATGCCATAAGCAAAAAAAAGATACCAATCTTCGCAAAAGTTATTTCGTTTTTCATCCTGAAAAAATTTAAGGTTTAACCCCAATACGAAAAAATACCGGAAAGTGCTGCAATGAAAAAAAAATCTCATTCTTTTTTTTGCACAACAAAACATTGCCATCAGGCCGAAAGGAGAATTTTAATTTATATGATAAGATTTATTCTGCTGATGATAAACGATTGTGGCAGGTAATCAGTTGACAGACTGAAAAGAAAACAGAACTTCAGCGTTATTCCTGGATGAGGCTTTCAATTTCAATATTCATTTCCCTGAGGGCATCACTTATTCGCTTTTCAGGATAAATGGTTATAAAATCTTTCCAGAAATCCTGGTCGTATTCGAAATCCTGATCTGAAAAGATACTTCTGGTATTCAACAGTTCTCTGCGTCGGAAGCGGTCGGTACGCAATGTATCGATATCCACAACCGCCATTTCAAAAAACACGTTATAGTTTTGGCCAAAAAGCCTGTTTTTTTGTCTTATGCGGATCTCCACATCACCTCTTACATGATTCAGATGATAGGTACCACCATGATTTCTGTATTGCACGGCATACCGCATACTCTGTATACGGGTAACATGATCGGGGCTTCTTTTGGGAATAAACCTTCTTTCATTTTTTCTCAGGTAGGATGGATGAATCTCAAAGTCAACCTGTAAAATAGCCAGGGATTCCCGGTCAATAAAAATTGTTCCACGGTATCGAGGGTCCAATATATGTGCGGCTTCTTCAAATTCAATGGCAAAAACAGCTCCACCGTCAAATGCAACAATATCAGCTCCTTTAAGCTCAAACTCACTTAGATATTCTTCCTGCAGAAATTCGGGTAATGTTTTCATCACATCCAGTTCCAATGCACTCCTTACGCCGGCTTTCAATTTAAGTATAAGAGTATCATCGAGTTCAAGATTCGATATATTTCGCGATTTCAACAGTAATACCTGATCTTCAGCCTGTTGATGATATGCTGTTTTATGAACCCTGAACACAGCTTCAGAGTAACTGATCACCTTCTCCCCTTTTAAAACTCCCTCACGATAAAAGCTGGTATGATGAGCAGGTTTGTCAGTATACAGTTTTGTTTTCGCTTCGAGGGCATTGCGCAGTATCTCATAGGGATTGTAGTAGGTAATTATAACTTCCTGGAGCGATATCAGGTCGGGTTGCAGGTAAATATCATGAGTCCCTTCCACTAAAAGAGCAACCGGAATACTCCGGGCTTTATATCCCACATAGGAGATACGCAGTGTATCATCAATCATGACCGCCGGCAATCTCAGGTTAAAAACACCATCGCGGTTGGTGGTAACACCTGAAGCCTTATTGAGAAGGGCAATGGTAGCAAAGGGCAGAGTCGTTCCCGACCCCGCATCCATTACCTTTCCAAAAATTGTTATTTTTTCATCCGCCTCCGGAGTTGATTCGTCTCCGGTAATTTCATCAGCCGGAATTTCAGGTGGTTTCCTGATAATAATGTATTTATCAATTACCCTATACTCAAGCGAAGGATCATCAAGAACAACTTCAAGCAGCCCTTCAATGGTAAAAGTACCTCTCCTTATTCTTACTCTTTGATCATTATCAATGATCTGGCTATCATAAATAAAATAATAACCGGTTTGCCGGCTTACCTGATTAAGTATTTGAAATATGGTGTTATTCTGACCCGGTAAGGTAATTTCACTTTGCAAAATATCATCCTGTGGGTTATCAAAAGGCGCATCAATTATCTGTTCTCCTTTTATTTCAGTGCAAAGCACTGTAAAAAAGAGACCAATGATAAACCAGTATTTTGCAGTTTTAATCAATTCTTTTTGTGAAAAAGACTATATCATTTTCGTTTATTTCAACGTCAATATCCAGCGAAACCGCAATAAGCTCAGCCATTAATTCGGGTGATGCCTGGTAAAATGTAACCGTAAGCCTGCGTTGATTCAGCTCCGGATCATTTACATGCATATTTGCCGCAAAATTCTGATCAATTACTGAAAGAATGTTTTCAAGGGTTTCGTCCTTGAATTGCATGTGATTCTTTCGCCAGGCCGTATTATAAAGGTCGGCTGCGAAAGAAATATTGGCTTTACCGTTTGCAACTTCCAGCAATTCTCCCTGTTCAAGGTAATATGACTGATTTCCTTTAACATTTACCTTCACTTTACCGGTTTCCACATAGACCTCCAGCCCACCGTTTTCAATGGCTTTCACATTGAAAGAGGTACCCAAAACTTCAATGTCACCCACGGAAGTTTCAATAAAGAAAGGTTTTTGCGGATTTGACTGTACGTCAAAGAATGCTTCACCGGTTAAAACAACTTTGCGTTTCTGATCATCAAAAACAACCGGCAACATCAGGTTTGAATTTTTCGCCATGTAAACCACCGATCCATCACTGAGTTTCTGTACCAGGGTAACATCAGAATCATCAGTATTATAGGTCAGCATGTTTTCATCTGACCGGTTTTCGTTAATAAACCAGACTGCAAAACCCAGTGTAACAATCAAAAGAAATGAAGCAGCTACTTTCAGCCAAACGGGTGCAGAATTTCTTTTCTTAAATTCAATATTATGGGTTCTATCATCCTGACCAATACGATCGCTCAGGTTTTTCCAGGCGGTATCCGTATCGACATTTTGTGGGGAATTTCCAGGTTTTTTCTCATTTAACCGGTACCAGAATTTTTCAAGGGTGTGAACATCTTCCCTGAGATCCTCTTGCACAGAAATTTCCTCCTGAAATAATTTTTCTTCTTCCGCATTCATCTCGTGGGCCAGGTACCTGGCAATATTCTGGTAATCGGTGTTATTTATATTTTTAAGCTTCATTTCCTTTTTTGATTAACTGGTAATTTTGGATTTATATTTTATATCCCTGGTATTCTGAAAGTTTATTGCGAAACGCCTTTAAAGCCTTTCCCATATCAGCTTCAACTGTTTTTACAGAAACTGACAGTTTTTCGGCAATTTCTTTATAGGTAAGATCTTCAAACCGGTTCATTCTGAAAATTTTACTGCATCTGTCGGGCAGGCTTTCCAGAACCCCATCAATAATTGCCTGCAGTTCCTTCTCACCATACTCCGGGAAACTCGATCGGTCAGTCTGGTTCATGGTATCAGCATACTTTTGTTTTACCGCTTCATGGCGCAGATATTTAAGAGAACTGTTTCGCACTGCCTGATACAAATAACTTTTTAAAGAAAACCTGATACTCATTTTTTGCCTGTTTTTCCAGTACCTGTAAAAAAAGTCCTGGACAATCTCTTCGGCAACGTCCTGATCACCTACAAACTGCATTGCATACATACATAAAGGAGCATAATATTCTCTGAAAATTTTTTCAAAGGCGGCAACATCATTGTTTTTTACCTTTATTTGCAGACTTGCAGATAACATTCTTTCCATTTTTACTGCTTAACCCGGGTACAAGATTAAGTACCCGGGCAACAGGTTTGTTTTAAAAGAGAATTTTCAGGGCAATTTACTCAATAATTTCAAACCTGTGAGCAAAGCAGAAAATTATTTTGAATTCTCAATTCTGCGGTTGAGTTTCTCAATGGCTGACTCAATGGATTCATCCGGCTCTATGTAGTTATATTCGCCCCAGAAATCATCTTCAAAATAAACAGGTACCATATCCGAAAGAATATTTCTGCGGCTGAAAGATTCACGGGCAGAAAACCGTTCGGCATTTTCTGTTGTACGCTCGGTTATGGCCATTTCAAACATTACGTTGTAGCGTGTTCTGAATATTCTCCTTCTCCAGTCGGCAAAAAACTCAAGTTCACCCCTTAAATAATTCAAATGATACTTACCATCTATTTTCTGGTAGGCAATCATATAACTGGTGCTGTTGGTTGAAAACCGCAGGTTCATAGGTTTTTTCTGAATAAAGTTCCGCGTTGCTTTATCTTTATCTGATAAATCCATGCTGAATTCTACAACAGCTATTGCCAGGTCTTCAGCAGAGATATAGAACTTACCGATAAACAAGGGAAATGGTAAAACTACAGCAGGCTCAAAACCTACAACGTAATGGTTTTTCTCGTCAATTTTCACTATATCAAGAAATTCATAATTGTAAAAATCGATCATTTCTTTTGAGATGAGTATTCCCGGATTTTTCATTACATCAAGCATCATTGCCACACTGGGCCCCCCCTGCAGTTTTAACAAAAGGGTATCTGCATCTTTCACATCACCACTTTTCCGTCCTCTTATGATCTTTACCCTGTCATTTGTTGGGCGTGATGTATAAGAGCTATGGTATACATCAATAAGGGCCTCAGAAATGGAAATATAATCTCTTTTCTGTTTGATTGCCTCACGATAAAACCCGGTAAGACGATAGGGTTCATCAGGATAATTCTCTTCTATACGGTTTAATGCACCTGCAACCAATTCACGCGGGTCGAGGGGTCTTACCAGAACCTCCTGGAGCAAAATTGAGTGAGGGTTAAGAAGGAAATCACCTGATTTTCCTTCATGGTCAGAAATGGAGAACGTGGAAATTTTGTAGCCCAGATGAGAAATGGCAAATTCTTTTACATCAAGGTTCTTCTGAATTTTCAGCGTAAAAGATCCGTTCAGGTTGGCAACCGTTCCGGTGTAGGTGCCTGGAATAAATACACTTGCAAAAGCAATGGGTCTTTTGTTTCCTGCATCGCGAACAGTTCCGCTTATGGAATAATAGGATTCGGATTCAGTTTGTGCAGAGCTTTGAAAGGATGTTCCAATCATTAAAGCTACAAGGAAAAACAGATAAAATAAACGATGTGTTTTCATAGCAGTTAAATTTAATGTATGTGAATAATGATTTTCATTGTTTACTCATAAGACCCCAATCATACCTTTATACCCTATTGTTTTTTTATTTTTTATTTTGAAATGTTTCAAACTGATTATCATGCGATTATAAAACTTAAAAACATACGTTCATTTAATACATTCGTTCATATAATATATTTTTACAACTCCAATGCATTTTTCATTTTTTTTGCTACCTTGGCAGCCGGGTTCAAAAATAAAGCAAATAAAACTGATAAGTTCCAAACCAAAAATCATACGCTATGATGAAGGAAAATCTGACACAACTGCTTGAGGGCAGCATTCGGAAAAACTGGAATATGCCCGCCCTGGGCAATTACAACGGCGAGCTTATAACCTATGCTGAAGCCGGCAAAAAAATCGCACAATTGCACCTGATATTTGAAATATGCCAGGTTAAGCAAGGCGAAAAAATTTCCCTGGTGGGTAAAAACTCAATTAACTGGGGTATTACTTATCTGGCAACAATAACATATGGTGCAGTGATAGTACCTGTATTGCCCGATTTCAAACCCAATGACATTCAACATATTGTAAACCATTCCGATAGCCGGTTATTGTTTATTGCTGATGCCATCTTTGAAAACCTTACCCGGGATCAGATGAAAGAAGTGGATTACATTTTTTCACTATCAGATTTCACTCTTTTATGCGACTGTAAATCCACTAAAATAAAAAAGAACCTTGACAGTATTGATGATCAGTTCAACAAGAAATATCCTGAAAGGCTGAATCAGGAAAACTTTAAACTTCCAACCGTAGAAAACAAAAGTATGGCAGTGTTGAGTTATACATCCGGCACAACGGGTTTTACCAAAGGAGTAATGCTTACACATAATAATCTGGTTGCCAATGTAGTATATGCCAATGAAAATATGCCTCTGGAACCGGGTGATAAAATCGTTTCGTTTTTACCCCTTGCCCATGCCTATGGTTGCGCCTTTGAATTTCTCTGGCCCTTTAACCTGGGCTGTCATATAACCTTTTTAACCAAAACCCCGTCACCGCAAATCATCCTTAAAGCATTCTCAGAGATCAAACCCAGGCTTGTACTTGCTGTTCCGCTGATCCTGGAGAAGATTTACAAAAAACAGATCCTTCCGGTAATCAGCAAATCAAGCATGAAAACGCTTCTTAAGTTGCCGGTAATTAACAAAGTAATAGAATCAAAAGTTAAGAAAAAACTGATGGATGCTTTTGGTGGAAATTTCCATGAAGTAGTGATTGGTGGTGCACCCCTGAGCAAAGAGGTGGAGGTATTTCTCAACAAGATCAGATTTCCTTTTTCTATCGGCTATGGAATGACAGAATGTGCCCCGCTTATCAGTTATGCCAACTGGGATAAAACCCGGCTGGGTTCAGCAGGCAAGGTTGTGGATTCAATGGAGATTAAGATTGATTCGGAAGACCCGGAAAATATTGCCGGTGAGATCATGGTAAAGGGTGAAAACGTAATGCTTGGATACTACAAAAATCCTGAAGCCACAAAAGCTACTATTGAACCTGATGGCTGGATGCACACCGGCGATCTGGGTTTGATCGACAAGGACGGGTTCGTGTATATCAAAGGTCGGAGTAAAAGCATGATACTTGGAGCATCAGGGCAAAACATCTATCCGGAAGAAATTGAAGCACGCTTTAACAATCTTGATTTTGTGCAGGAATCGCTGGTTGTAGAAAAAGACGGTCGGCTGGTTGCACTTATATATCCTGATTATGAACTTGCTGACAAGAGAGGTTTTACAGATAAAGAGCTGAAGGATGTTTTTGAGAAGCACAGAAAAAATCTCAATGAGATACTGCCTGCATACATGAACATTGCATCCACCCGGATTTTTGCAGAAGAATTCGAAAAAACGCCCAAGAAAAGTATCAAGCGGTTCCTTTACGATCAGATTGATTAATCAGAAGTTATATTGAACGCGAGTCTGAAAAAGAATGTATTAAAGCAACAGAAAAAGCCATCAGAGTTTGATGGCTTTTTCTGTTTTATTTTAAAAGAAGTTCAGGTTATGAAAACTATTTTGGTTCTGTATAACCTTCTTCTTTACTGATAGTCTGAGCTACTACTGTAAGAAGCACACCATAAATAACTTTCGAAGAAACATCAGCAATGGTATAAGTGATCTGACGGCCAACCATACCTATTTCGCTGAAAAAAGCACCTTCTAATCCTGCAAGGTGAGGCATCAGGTAAGCACCGGGATAAAGCATCCATGATACAAGGAAAAGCCCCCAGATAGCATTCAGCGTATTCTGGGCTTTTACCGGAATACCTTGTTTACCCTGGCTGATTACTTTTCTCATCAGAATAAGAATGTGAATAAAGAATGCTGTAGAAACAGCACCCCATGCGAAGAATGCAGTAATATTGGTAACTTCATAAAACTGACCGATGTAACCGGTAATGATCATAGCGGCACCTGAGAACCAGAATTGATTTCTGATACTTGAGAATTTAGAAGTAGTAAGCGTAACCACGAACAGAATCTGGAAAAGCAACATAGGTACATCAATCAACCAGTTTAGGTATCTGTACCCATTGTTAAACAAATCCTGACCCTCACCGAGGAAATACCTGCCTCTCTCGGAATCAAATACAAAACTGCTGGTCCAGTTACCTGCCTGGGCAAATAGCAACAGGAAAGCAGAAACCATTACTACCACCGACAAAACAGAAGACATGCGGAATCTGGGAGCAACAGTTTTCATAGTAAGAATAAAATAAAACAAGGCTGCAAGCATTACTGCATAACCCAGGGTGAGCACATGAGCTACCATCTGGTATCCCATCTCGCTAAGGCCTTGTTCAAGGCCTACATAGTTTTCAAAAGTAGCATTACCTAAGTTTTTCATAGCGTTATTTTTACGTTTAAAGATTAAGATTTTATGTAAAACGCTTGGTAAACGTTTCTGTAATAATTTTGTTTAACGTTATAGTCGTATTTATTAAACATTTGTCATTTTTTCTAACCAATAAAATCAAGGTAATAATAGTGTACATTTTATTATTAGATTTACATTTGTAGTCTCATTATAATAATTTCGACAAACAGAATGTATTCCATCATTGATATAGAAACAACCGGAGGAAATCCTTATCGTGACAAAATCACGGAGATTGCCATATATGTGCATGACGGAGAGAAAGTGATCAGGGAATACAGTACGCTTATCAATCCGGAACGGCATATACCACCCTTTATAACCCGGATGACAGGTATTTCAAATGAGATGGTGATAAGGGCTCCTAAATTTTATGAAGTGGCAAAGGATATTGTTAAGATTACCGAAGGAACTGTTTTTGTAGCACA
>CAYXIT010000090.1:0-2943 GCA_964465275.1 uncultured Bacteroidales bacterium
GTCCAGTCAGATCCTCTACTTTGGGGAAGCTTGCCGAAATACATATTCATCGTAAGATATCTCTCATCCAGAATATCAGGAAATAATTCAAGGAAACCGGCATTACTTTTTTGTAAACCCAGAACGCCAATTTCTGCTTTAAAATCTCCCTTTACCTTAAGACTGTCGAATTTAAAATCGCCCTGATTATTGGTGCGGGTAGACCTGACTAACAAATCATCATTTACCTTTAAAGTTACATCAAAACTGTATCGATCAAATTCTTTTGACTGCTCGGTAGGTTCAATAGTTCCAAAAACAGGAAAACCATCCAAACGTTCGAATCGAACTGAAGGTGTATTATCATCTTCCAGTATATCATTCCACTGAAACCTCTCCCAGTCTGCTGTGAGCATAATCAAATCAAGCTCGTTACGAAAATCATATTTATCATTGAAAAACCTGGCAGGATTTTTCAAAAGGGTTGTAATGTCTGATTCAAGATAAAGTTCCGAAATGATATTTTTTTGCTGTTTAAATATTCCTTCAGATTTAAAACCGCTTAAAGTAAAAGAAAGCGCTGTTGTATCTGAAGCCCATTCAGGAGCTTCAATTTCGATATTTATTGCTTCTGCAGTAATTCCTGATATTTGTATAGAAATATCTTTCTCTTCTTCTGGTATGATAAAAAACAATCTCTCTGCCAGAACATTCGCATCTTTATCAAATAAACTAACTACTGATATTCCTGGTGGTAATTCTTCCAAATAAATTTGTTTTTTAAAATTTTCTTCTGAAAATTCAATTTGTTCAAAAGTATGTATTCTCCCCCGTGTATGTAAAGCCAGGTAAGGATTCTCCGATAATACACCAACATTCCTTACAGTGATTTCAATTTTTTCATCCAGATGCTCCACTCCAAGAGTATATCCTTCTGAATTAATATTTTTTAATGGTATACTTTGAGAGCGGCCATTTGGATGATCGTACCTAATAAAATATTTTGCACCTTCAATGGGAGTAAAACCGGCTACACCTCTTCCGGAAACTCCCGGGAAGGTTTCAAATTGCGTTACCATATTTCCTGACCCATCAATAAGTTTAGCAGTAACATCTATACCTTCACCCAAACCATCATAGGCATGATAAGTGATTTTGCCTGGCAAATTATAAATCAGAGAACCTCCTTCCGGATAAACATCAAAGAATACTTCATCAGCCTTTTTTTCAAGTTCACGGTTAATTCTTCTGTTTTCTCTTCTGGTACGCCGATTAATGTAATTTTTTTCTTCAGGGTTTTCTATAAAAAAATTCTGAGTAAATATGAAATCACCGCTAAAGTTCAACATCCAGGGAGTATAAGCCTTAATCAAATAATTCCCTTCCGGTAATGAGTCGGGGAGCGAGAAGTCACCAATACCATAACCTTTTTCAACTCTGATAATTTCTCTTCTCACCAGCAAATCTTTGGCATTAAAAAGCTCTACATATATTGTTGACTCGAGCGTATCAGGTTTGTGATCAAGTGCATTAACAACATAAGCTTTAAACCAGATATCATCGCCGGCAAAATAATTTTGTTTATCAAAATGTAAATAAGCTTTTTGTTGAGGAAATCGTTGAAGGAATCTTTCAGTTTTCCCTTTTAATAATTCAACATTTTGAGCACTGACCCAAAATGGAATAATATTCATAAAGATCAATAAGGTTATAAATGATTTCATTATTATTCACAGATACGATGATGAATAAAAACTATTAAATTAATGCTTAATGCACTAATGTAATAAGAACTTCTTCATTGGTCAAAAACTTTATGGTTTTTAACTTTTAAAAAACATTGATTATTTGAAAGTTAAACCCCTATTCACTATATTTGTTTACATCAGTAATCAAAAACAAAAAGGCAAATCATGAAAAATTTAAAAAGTTTCAGAATATTTGCTTTGCTTCTTCTGGCCTTACCCTTAATGTTATTTTCGCAGGATTATGGAAGACAAAGAAACGAAATGGTAGAAGGGCAGATCAGGAATCGCGGAATAAGAGATACATCAACACTACGCGCAATGCGACAGGTACCAAGGCATCTTTACGTGCCTGAAGATCAACAAAGATGGGCATATGACGATCGCCCTTTACCTATAGGCTACGGGCAAACAATATCGCAGCCTTATATTGTTGGTTATATGACCGAAATTATAAAACCACAGAATGACTTCAAAGTGCTTGAAATAGGCACAGGGTCAGGCTATCAGGCAGCTGTGCTCGCCGAAATTGTTAATCATGTTTATACCATTGAAATCGTTGAAGCTCTGGGTCTTCAGGCAAAAAAAATATTAGAGAAGAATTACGATAACGTAAGCGTGAAAATTGCAGATGGTTATTATGGTTGGGAAGAACATGCTCCTTTTGATGCCATTGTGGTTACTGCTGCGGCTGAGTATATCCCGCCACCTCTTATCGAACAGCTAAAAGACGGAGGCAGAATGATCATTCCCGTTGGCTCAGCCTTCAGGGTTCAGCAATTAATGCTTGTAGAAAAAAACGGGGATAAAATAACATCACAAAGCCTCATGCCGGTAAGGTTTGTCCCTTTTACTTCAGGTAATTAAACAGGGCCATTATGAGCAAAATAAAACAATCATTTTTTACCCCGGTGATAATAGCTTTGGGGCTTCACTCGGCTGCGGTAATTGCTTATCAACTGGTTTTGATGCAGCTAATATCCAACATGCAGGGATATCATTTTGCTTATATGATCATATCTATTGCAATGTTGGGTTTTGGTGCAAGTGGTACATTTATAGCACTCTTCAGAAAAAGACTTATTGATGCTTCTGAGTGGCTGGTTCCGTTGCTAATGAGTGCATCAGGTATGTTTATGCTGGTTTCATTTATGCTTGTAAGACTTCCTGTATTTCAACTTGATATATACTTACTATTTGTTGAAACAAGCCAATTATA
>CAYXIT010000090.1:2953-14087 GCA_964465275.1 uncultured Bacteroidales bacterium
TGTTTTAGCCGCTAGTTACCTTATATATCTGATGCCTTTCTTTCTTGGGGCGCTTGCTATTGGAATAATATTCATAAAATATCCCGGTGAAATAGGAAGATATTACTTTTCCAATTTACTTGGATCTGGCATCGGAGGAATATTGGTTGTTATACTTCTGTCAAATCTTTTTGCATTGCAGTCACTTCCTCTGGTAGCTTCTTTAAGTATTGCTGCTGCAGTTATCGCTTTTAACAAGAATAAAGGAAAAATTCAGGTGTCCATTTTGCTGTTTTCTGTTGCAACTGTTATTTTTTCAATTTTTAATCCGGGTAGTCTCCCGCTTTCTGAATATAAAGGATTATCGCGTACTTTAAATTTACCTGATGCTGAAATCATTTACGAAAAACCTGATGTGCAGGGTAAGATTCAGGTTGTTCAATCCCCTGCACTCAGATATGCACCGGCATTAAGCTTAACCTTCACTGGTGATGTGCCTGTAAAAAAACATGTTTTCATAAATGCTGAACCTGTTGGAGCCATTCCTCAATATGACACGACACGAAGGAATATTCATGATTTTACCACAGAAGCTTTACCTTACATTTTAGCACCAAGAGAAAAAGTATTGATATTAAAATCGGGCACTGGCACAAGTATAGCACATGCTTTACAGAACGAAACAAATAAAATATCTGCCATTACGGAAGTAGAAGGTATTAAAGATCTACTGATGATAACCTTTACAGATGAAAATAATTATATAACTCAACAACCTGGTGTAAAACTGATTTACAATGACAGCCGTCAGTTTCTGCTTTCCTCAGATAATAAAAACTTTGATGCAATTATCCTACCCAGGCTTGAAAGCTTTGGAGGATCCACAGGAATCAATGCTCTTCAGGAAGATTATGCATTAACACTGGAAGCATTTCAGCTTATGTGGGATCATTTATCAGCAAACGGTGTTATTGCAATAACCACCTGGATAGACTACCCGTCCCGTACTACACTTAAAATAACATCAACCCTTGCAGAAACCCTGAGGAATAATGATATAATAGAAGCCAAAGATCATATGGCTGCCATAAAAAGCTGGGGGACAATAAGTTTTATCATTAGTAAAAAACCTCTCGATGCAGATGAATTAAGTAATGTTCGGAATTTTTGCAATAACATGCTTTTTGATCCGGTATTGCTACCCGATATTTCTGAAAAAGAAAGAAATATGTTCAACCAGATTGAAGATGAAAGTTTTTTTACATACATCGATGCTATTGTAGATAACCATGATCAAAGTATTATTGATGATTATGACTTCCACATTGAACCCGCAACCGACGACAAACCTTATTTCAGCAGGTTCATGAAATTCACCAGCATTCCTAAGCTGAGAGATACTTTTGGCGCTGAAACAATGCCTTTTCTTGAACTGGGTTATCTTATTGTGTGGATTACACTTATTCAAAGCAGTTTGCTGGCCTTTTTTCTGATCATTCTGCCACTTTTCAGGTTAAAAAGAAGCAGTGGAAGTCTCACACCAACGCTAATATATTTTGGAGCTTTGGGTTTGGGATATATGTTTACCGAGATAATTTTCATACAAAGATTTACATTGTATTTTGGTCATCCGGTGTACGCAATTTCTGCAGTAATAAGTACAATGATGATTGCAAGCGGAGCGGGCAGTCTATATTCCGGCAGACTTAAAAACCCCATAAAAGCATCAGGTGCAGGTACTATTGCTGTTGCCTCACTTTTACTTTTGTATGCCTTCTTTTTCACAAATATACTAACGTCCACAATACATCTTTCACAATTATTGAAGGTTATTCTGGCCTTTATTATGCTTTCTGTACCTTCATTTTTTATGGGAATTCCCTTTCCCTCCGGAATAAGAATTCTGAACCTAAGCAATGAAAACCAAATACCATGGGCATGGGGTATAAATGGCTGCTTATCGGTTATTGCCACATCATTTGCTACCCTTATTGCTGTGGAGAACGGATTCAGAACAGTTATGTTTTTTGCTGCAGGGTTTTACCTGCTTGCATTTTCCATTTTTTTTGGAAGGAAATTATTCACTCAAAGTCAATTATGATACCGAACATGATAATTTTGTAGTTAACAAATACTCAAAGTATGCCTGAGAACATTATAACAAGTTTGCAGAATCCTGCAGTAAAAGAAGTTGTTAAACTTCAGCAAAAGCACCAGGAAAGAAGAAAGAAGAAGCGCTTTGTTGTGGAAGGCACCCGTGAAGTATCACTTGCATTGCAGACAGGAGTAGTTCCCGTTAATTTATTCATTTGTAAAGATTATTTCGTTGAAAGCAATGAGTATCCTTTACAACCTGAAGAATATTCCGAAATTATAAAATGGGTTTCACCAAAGGTATATGAGAAGATTGCCTACCGGAGTCATGCAGAAGGTATTATAATGATAGCGGAAGCTTATGCAACAGATTTGAATAAACTGAAGCTTCAGAAAAATCCACTGATCATAGTACTGGAATCAGTTGAGAAACCAGGAAACATGGGTGCAATACTCCGAACTGCTGATGCGGCAAACGCCGATGCAGTTATAGTTTGTAATCCGAAGACAGATATTTTTAATCCTAATGTGATACGATCAAGCCTGGGATGCATTTTTACACGACAAATTGCCATCTGTACTGCAGAACAATTGATAGAATGGACATCAGAGAAATCAATCAAATTATATATTGCTTCGGTTCAATCGAAGGACAATTATTTTGAAAAAGATTTAACAGAGGGTACCGCTTTTGTTTTTGGTACAGAGGCTCATGGGCTTTCAGAAATATGGTATAAATATGCTGATGAACACTTAAGGATCCCGATGCAGGGAAAAATCGATTCATTAAACGTTTCAACCTCCGTGGCGATCATGATATTTGAGGCAGTCAGGCAACGACATTCGGGGTAATAACAGAGCGTAATCAGGAAGTTTTTAATTTTTCAGCCTTTCTTCTCATTAGCTCTTTTTTTATGAGAAACAATTCCCTACCGGTTTGCCCGGCAACTGATGTATTTTCTTCAGCACGCCGGATCAAATATGGCATAACCAGCCTTATTGGCCCATAGGGAAGATATTTACTTACATTGTAACCTGCCCTGGCAAGATTAAAACTGATATGATCACTCATACCCATTAGTTGCGAAAAATGAATCTTTTCATGATCCGGGTTTAATTTATTTGCTTGCATAAATTCAACAGCTTTGATAGAACTCAACTCATTATGAGTACCAATACATAAAGCAATTGAACCTATATTTTCCAGGCAAAATCTTACAGCATCATCATAAGCTGCATCGGTTGAAGGCTTATCGGGATGAATTGGAGATGCGTAATTCATCTTTTGTGCCCTTTCCCGTTCCTTCTCCATATAAGCTCCACGCACAAGTTTAAAAGCCGGCAAGTATCCTTTCATTTGGGCATCTGTATAAATTTCTTTCAGATAAGAAAATTTATCAACGCGATACATCTGCAGTGTATGATAAAGAACATGAGTTTCCCGGTTATACTTTTCCATCAGTTCTTCCACAATTGTGTCAATGGCATCCTGGATCCATGTCTCTTCAGCATCAATCATAACGGAGATATTAGCATCTTTGGCAGCATTGCATATTGTGTCAGCCCTTTTTTTAATTCTTTCCAGTTCCTTAACTTCTTTTTCATTTAATTTTTTATTGGCACCATATTTTTCCAGCAAAGCAAAACGAGCAATTCCCGTGAATTTAAAAACAGCAAAACCGATACCTTTATTTGTGCGGCTGAGTTCAATAGTAGCCAGTATCCTGTCACATGCTTCATTAAATTCTTCTTCTTCCTGCACACCTTCTGCAGCATAATCCAGCACTGCTTTTATACCTGAATCAGAAAATTCTCTTAGGGTTGATGCACATTCTTCAATTGTTTCGCCACCGCAAAAATGCTTGAATACTGTTGGTTTTAAGGCCCAACGTAATGGAAGATGAAGTTTGTTGGCAATGTTTAACAAAAATGAACCCAGTTTTACAAGTAACGGGCTTTTTACAAGAACAAACAGCAATTTTGCCTTGTGCAATTCAAATGTGGATTTTCTTTCAAAGGCAACCTGAGTATTTTCAAGAGAGATCATCAAACCAGATTATAATTATCTGTAAAACTAATTTTTATAAATGAAGATGCAATCACGGTTTATCAATCAATCCTAAGGGGTCAAAGAAGGTACTAAGCAAAGAATCATCTCCATCGTCATCTTCTTCGTCATACTCTGAATTGGGTATAACTGTAAGAACGGGAATATCTGCCTTATCAATAATTTGTTCTGCATCATTTCTTCCCATTACCAGGTTAAACCGGCCACTTCTTTCAGCTACAATCATTATAAGATCAGCATCAATTTCACGGGCATATCTTATTACTTCATCATCAAAATCAGTTCCAGGTCTTACAATTATTTCGGCTTTTATTTTAACCCCTGCTTTCTCCACATAATCAACAAGATTCTTAAGCAATGCTTCTTTCTTAATTTTATAAACGCTGCTCTTGGTTTTAAGCACACCTATAATGTGTATAACCGAATCGAAATATTTAGCAAACTGTATAGCTTTATTAATTTTCGGAGCAGGGTCGATGTTAAAACTAATGGGAATTACAATATTATTAAAACCAACATGGTGGTGTTTATGCTTTACCACCATAACAGGCACCTTTGAGCTGCATATTACCTTATAAGCATAACTGCCAACAATATGCTGCACACCTTCTTTTCCGTGCACTCCCATAACAATAAACTCTGCATTCAAATTACTTGCAGTAGAACTTATTTCTTCAAAAATACTTCCCTCCTCTATTTGGTAATTTATAGTAATTCCTGTGCGGGTTTGATTGGTTTCAGCAATTTTTTGCAGTTTCCCAAGTATTCGTTCTCTTTGTTCATCATTGGTTTTTTTCCCAATAATATGAAGCAAGCTCACTTTGTGGTTAAATAATTTTGCAATCTCAATTGCATGATCCAGCGCATAATCTGCAACAGGTGTAAAATCGGTAGGAACCAATATTATATTTCTTTCAACAGTTGTCATAATTAGTAATATTTCAAATAAAAAACAGTAAGACCGTGCATGATTTTACATTCATAGAACAGCAAAAATAATTTTTTTTGAAATACTTTCTTTGGAAAGTAAACCTTGTAAAGCATAACAGTTTTTTAAGAAAATTATTCATCAGAATCTTCCTCATCAATATTTTTTTTAATCAACCCCAGGGGGTCGACCATTGATGTAACCACACCGGGTTTAAATTCGGCAGTAGGAATAATGCTCAATACAGGTAAATGCGAATTGAAAATAATTTCCTGAGCATTGGAGCCAACATAAAAATTAACAAAGCTTTTCTTTTGTTGTGTCATTATTATGATCAGATCCGCATCAATTTTTTTGCTGTAAGAAATCACCAAATCCGAAACAGGTTCATCCTGCGCATAAACAACTTCAGTATGACATTTAATACCATTTTTCAAAATAGCATTTCTAACCTGATTAATTTGAACCTGTTTTAAAAGTTTGGCAACCTTATTATCATTTGTAATAACAGATAAAACATAAATTTTGGCTCCGAAATAACCGCCGAATTCAATAGCTTTTTGCACCTGTTTCTTGGTTTGGCGTGTAAAGTCAAGGGGTAAAAGGATTTTGTTAAACTTTCCCGGATCCTTTGTATGTTCCATTATTGTTATTACAGGGCATTTAGCTTCTCTCACAACATTCATGGTATTGGTACCGATATATTTCTTTCTTTTATTTGTGGAAGAGATATTATTTTTGCCCATTACAATCATAATCACATCATTTTCTATGGCAGTGTCAATAATTTTCTCATAAGGTTTTCCCTTCTCTATAAGCACACTGGTCTTCACAGAAGCTTTTGTAGATACAACCCCGGCAAGTTGTTCCAGCTCATCAAATTTTTCTCTTGCTTCCTGTATAACTTTCTTAAGATATTCTTCAGGTGAACGAAGTTTTCCAAAAATATTACAAACCTCAATAACATATAATAACAACAGATCTGCATCAAATAATCTTGCTATCTCAAATGAATGTTCAAGAGCATTTATGGATTGCTCTTCAAAGTCAATAGCTACAAGAATTTTATTTCGGCCGGTTTTCATATCCTGTCTATTTTGTGAGATTGAAGCTATCTGACTAGTCTCAATTAATCAGGAAAAATACATAAAAAAAACACATAATGAAAGTTTAAATAAAACTTTTCTGTATTTTTTTCTGCTTAAACCCAAAGGCAAGAAAAAGGTTAAGCAGTCCATTTGTTTTTAAAAACTGGAGTTACATAATTTTCCAGGTAATTTTCAATTGCATCAATATCAGGTGCATCATAATACAAATCCCTGAACCGGTCTGGTGTAAAACTTTTACTGAAGATCATTTCAAAAAAATCAAAAAGTGAATGATAAAAATTGTTTGTATTCAAAAAAATAACCGGCTTATTATGCAATTGAAGTTGCTTAAGGGTAATAACTTCCATAATTTCTTCAAGAGTACCAAAGCCTCCCGGTAAAGCCACAAACACATCAGAACGATTGATCATTGTATTTTTTCGGGCACTCAGGTCATCAGTAATAATAAGTTCAGTACAATCTTTATTTTCAATTCCTTTTGCCTGAATATTTTTCGGGATAACTCCAATAACACTGGAGTTACCCTCGAGAACAGCATTGGCAATATGCCCCATTAATCCTACATTTGTACCTCCGTAAACTAACCCCCACTGCCTGGATGCAATAAATCTTCCCAATAATTCGGCCTGATAATAGAAAGTCTCATCCACATAATTACTTGATGAGCAAAATACGCATACATTTTTAATGATCATAAATGAAACTATTTTATTGTTTTAGTGGATTTAAACCCATTAGCGGGAAACCGGAGTGACTGATGAGACTAGATGCAAGTTCAGGTATATGCCCTTTGTTTCCATCTATACCTTTCAGAACAGAAAAGACAATTGCAGCAGACCCCAGCCTGTTTGAATATTTCAGTATTGCATCAGTCTTATCCTGATATTTGTTCTGAACCAGATCAATGCTATAAGCAAGTCCTGCATCTTCAAGTCTTTGAATTATTTCACGTAAAGCAATATGTATTTTTCTTTTGTAAAAAAATGTTTTTTCCTGTAAAATTCCATATATATATATTTTACATTGGCTTAGGAATCCGGTATTGATAGCGTTATTTACAATAGAACCCATTGGCAGGTTCAGGTCAAAAGGTATCACAATATTTCTTATAATTTCTTCTTCAGGATTTTTATGGAGAAGAAGAACTGGAATTTTGCTTCCTGAAATTATTCTCAAAGTAAAACTACCTGTAATCCTCTGTATACCCTTAAGACCCACAGTACCCATAACAATCATCTTTACACCCAGCCGGGCACTCATTTCTCCAATAGTTGTAAAAATGTTTCCGGTTTCAACATTGGGAATAACTGAGACCTGAAAATCATTCTGATATTGTTGTGCAAAAACAAATAACCTATGCCTTGCATTTTCAATTTCATTTTTCCCTGGATTAGTAAAGGAATCAATCACATGAAGCAGATGTACAATGCCTTCATTTTTTCTTGCCAGATTGGCTGCAAGGGACAAGGCCCAAACAGACTTTGGAGTAAAATCAACAGGAACCAATATGGAATACATTAAACCAGGAGACATTGCCGCAAAAAACTACTGACCGAAAGAATTGAACCACTAAACAATCAAATATACTAATAAATCCTAAAAGAGCCCGGATAAAACTCCGGGCTCCAGGTAAAAAGTTATCAACTTTTGTTATTAAATTATCCTAACTCATAGAACAAAGGCGCTCCCGGTCCGATAGGAATTCCCAATAGAATCCATATTATAAGCAAAATTAGCCACGCGCCAAGAAAGATGATTGTATAAGGTAGCATAGTTGCAATGATCGTTCCTATACCTGCCTTTTTATCATATTTCTCAAAGAAAGCAACAATCATGGCAAAGTATGACATCATAGGTGCTATTACATTGGTAACACTGTCCCCTACCCTGTAAGCAAGCTGAGTAAATTCGGGAGAATAACCCAGCAACATAAACATTGGGATAAATACAGGTGCAAGTATTGCCCATTTTGCACTAGCACTACCTATAACCAGGTTGATAAATGCCGATATCAATACCAGGGCTACCATAAGCGGAATTCGTCCAAGACCTAATGAACCAATTAGGTTCGCTCCCTTTATGGCAAAGATCAGCCCGAGATTTGTCCAGTTAAAATAGGCAACAAACTGAGCAGCAAAGAATACAAGAACTATGTATGTACCTAGAGTTGACATAGATTTACCCATCCCTAATATCACATCATCATTGCTTTTTAGCGTGCGGGCACCAATACCATAAATAATACCCAATATACCTGCGATCAGAAAAATAATAGCCACTATGCCACTCATGAAGGGAGAACGAAGTAACCCCCCGGTATTTGGATCACGCATGAAACCACTACCTGGTATGTCAGCCCAAAAGCCTGTGTCGATAGGCATCATGCTCCAGGCAAGTAAAACAACAATTATCATAAAAGCAACCAGTGTGAACCGCATGCCCCTTTTTTCGTCGTCATCAAGTTTTTTGATTTCTTCGGGTTTTGCTTCTCCTTTATATTCGCCCAAACGAGGCACAACCACTTTTTCTGTAATCCATGTACCGATTATTGCGATAAAAAATGTTGAAACAAACATGAAATAATAGTTTGCTGCAGGGTTTACGGTGTATGCCTGATCTACGATATTGGCGGCCTCTTCCGAAAGTCCGGCCAGCAAAGGATCAATAGTTCCCAAAAGCAGGTTGGCAGAATAACCGCCGGACACGCCTGCAAAAGCAGCTGCAATACCTGCAATAGGATTGCGGCCAACTGCAAAAAATATCATACCACCTAAAGGAACCAACACTACATATCCCACTTCACTTGCTGTGTTTGAAAGTATTCCGGTAAATACAATAGCAAAGGTTAGAAGATTTTTAGGTGCAGAAATTACAAGAAGACGCAATCCTGTTGACATTAAACCACTTGCTTCAGCAATGCCTATTCCAAGCAAAGCAACCAATACCGTTCCCAGTGGTGCAAAAGAGGTAAAGTTTGTAACCATCCCGGTCATGATCATGTGTAATCCTTCACGACTTAAAAGATTAAAAACCTCGATAGTCTCACCTGTACCAGGATGAACTGCAGAAACATTAAAAAAGGAAACAATTCCGCTGAGAACAATAATTCCCAGGGCAAAATAAGCAAATAATGCACCGGGATGGGGAAGTTTATTTCCTATACGTTCAATAGCACTAAGCAAACCTGCCACAAAACCCGAATTCCCTTTATTCATAGATTAAAGTTTTAAAGTCTGATTTAACTAATATATTTTAAATATCAAAAATAATGCTGCTAAAAGCAGCCAAAAATAATCAAATTTCTGTGACTGATCAGGATGATAAAAAAGGAAAACAGGATCAAGGTTTAAGGTTTATCATTATTATCATAATATTTCCCCTGCCAGGAGTCTCTTTTTTCAAGTTCTTTTTCTATCATCAATAACATCTGATCACTACGCAAACCCTGCCATGACTTTCTCAGATTGTATTGTGGTGGTACTTCGCCGGCAAAACGTTCCACAGCAATATCAGGTCTGAGCTGTTCCAGAAACTTCACCATAATATCAATGTATTCATCGGGTTCGAAGAAATCAAAAACGTCCGGATTGCTGGCATATTCAAGCGCCATTTGTGTATCCTTAACAATCTGTAATTGATGAAATTTCACAGAATGAATGGGTAATTGTGAAATGATTTGGCTTTGCTCAAGCATTTGCTCACGGCTTTCTCCCGGTAAACCAATAATAAGATGAATACCTGTGTGCAGTCCCCTTTCGGCAGTTCTTTTTATAGCATCAACAGAATCGGAAAAAGTATGTCCGCGGTTGATGCGTAACAATGTATCATCATAACACGATTCTACACCATATTCAACTGAGATGATATACTTTCGGGCGAGTTCTGCCAGATAATCAAGTGTTTCATCATTAACACAATCAGGACGGGTACCGATTGAAAGACCTGATATTTCCGGATTTTTCAAGGCCTGATCATATCGTTCCTTTAATAATTCAATCTCACCATATGTATTGGAATAGGCCTGAAAATAGGCCAGGAAATGCTGTGCCCGGGGATATCTCCTTTTCAGAAACCTTAGCCCCTTTTCCAACTGGATTGAAATGGAATCTTCATCATGACAATATGATGGATTAAATCCTTTGTTATTACAAAAAGTGCAACCTCCCGTACCTTTTGAGCCATCACGATTGGGGCATGTAAACCCGGCATGTGCACTTACTTTTTGCAGGCGACTACCATATCGTTGTTTATAATAATCAGCCAGGGAATGAAAACGACGTGTATTACCCCAGGGGAATTTCATTTTTAAGTTATTTTTGAAGTGCAAACTTAACGTAAAGTTTTTATTTTGTATGATTGCAAAAACACAGCATGTTAACATGCTGTTTATCAGCATTCCCATTGCTCAATTTGTCCCTTACTTTCAAAATTACTACATTTGCAGTCACCAAAACAAGACCTGTACTTTTAATGCATATTTTCGACGTATTAATTTTTACTCTTTACATGATGGCGGTTATAGGAATCGGAGTATGGTTCCTGCTGAAGAATGAAGGAGTAGATGATTACTATGTCGGTGGACGAAAAATTGGAAGCTGGCATATTGGTTTATCAGTAGTAGCTACAGATGTGGGTGGCGGCTTTTCAATCGGACTTGGCGGACTGGGTTTTATTATGGGCCTTGCCGGTTCATGGATGCTTTTCACCGGTCTGATTGGAGCATGGCTTAGTGCAGTTATTCTTATCCCAAGAGTAAAAGCCATTGAAAAATTCAAAAAGTTTTACACCTTTCCGCAAATGCTGGGGCATTTTTATAATCCCAAAGTTGCATTACTGGCAGGAGTAATCTCGGGAATTGGTTATCTGGGGTTTACCAGCTCACAAATCCTGGCGGGCGCCAAGCTGGCCAGCGGCACCCTGCAGGTGGTCTCCCACGCCCTGGCCAAGGGAGCGATG
>CAYXIT010000091.1:0-14039 GCA_964465275.1 uncultured Bacteroidales bacterium
GTTCCGGTTGTATGATCGTAAAGTACAGCAGGATCGCCGATACCGTTCAAACGATGAGGAAGTCCGCCCCACTCACCCATATCCATGATCACGCGCATGGGTTCCCAGGTTTGTCCGCCATCGGTACTGCGACTCATGCCTACGTCAATGTCTTCCTGCAGGTCTTTGCTGTTGTTGTATCGGTTGTCGTAAACGGCAATAAGAGTGCCCTTTGATGTAGTTACAATGCCCGGAATGCGATAGGTATCGCTATCATCCTGTCCGGCAGCTCTTACAACAATTGCCGGCCTGTAGCTGAAACTTTCATCAGGATTTACAGTGAGCCGTCCATTACGGCCAAAAGTCAGACGTACTTCCTCAACCTGAAAGCTTTTTTCAAGCAGCACATTATCATTAACTGAAAAATCAAAAGTAAACCTGTGTTTGCCGGACTCAATCGGCTGATTTCCCCTGATGCGGGTTCTGCGGCTTATGGAAGCTACTTCGGAAAAGACTGTAGTATTTCCATTTTCTTCATCTTCTTTAATTACTTCATAGTTTATTTTGATATGGCTGATGATATTTCTAACATCACCATTGTTGAAAATCAGTTCAACGTCGGTTAATTCATTTCCAGATTCTGACCCTGCAACATCCAGTAAAATTTCCAGAACAGCTGTGTTGTCGCGATCAATAAATAAGGGCACTTTTTTTTGAATGAGTTCTGCCGTTACAAATTCTGGAACATTATCTCTTGAAGCACATGCGGCAAAAAAAGAAACCAGTATTACTAATATTGCAGTAACTTTTCCATCAAATAACTTCATAACATTCATTTTTTTCCTGGATACAGATTGGCTGAAACCTATTTCCTTGATTATATATCAGATTAGTACATATATTTAAGTAGAGTAGTAATCATGATAAGATACTATATAATAAAATCGAAATGATCGGCATTCTTAATACTGAATCTGCTGCACCGCCGTTGGCCCAACAAACAACTCTTCGTTTAGCTCGTCAAGTATGGGATAATCAATAGCCTGGAAGTCGGTATGCCATGTCTTCAGCATTTCGAAAACCACCACTTCGTTTTTCCCTCTTTTAAGCCAGGGTGCAGGAATGTAAAGGGTTTGCTGGGGACCCACCTGCCAGTAACGGCCGATATGATGACCGTTTACCCAAACACTTCCTTTGCCAAACTCACGCATGTCGAAGTAAGTATCGGCAACTTCATCCAGGTAAAACTCACCTTTTCTCAGTACCGGCCATTCGTGTAGCTCTCCCTGAAGGTTGTCGCTGCTGAATGTAAAATCATCAAGGGTTTTAAAAGGATACCCATACATTTCCCAACCGGTAATCTCCTGTCCGGCAAAATAAACCGCTTTGGTAATTCCCTTGCGGTTATCGGCCAGAAAAGTACCAAAGTTTAACCTTCCCAGGTTTTCAATAAAAAGTGAAAGCCGGGCACCACCGGCAGGAACATTAAGATAGATAGAGTCCAGTTCAGTGCGACGATCCGGTATACCCTTGCGTTCTCCATCGAGCAATACAATGCCGTAATCGCGAAGCTCTTTGATTTTCAGCCAACCTTCGCCTGCCGGCAGGTCGGCTTCATAAAGTATATAGCCATAGCCCTGGTCAATATCTTCGAAACTCAGTGGTCTTTCTGTAACGAAGGGTTGTGGTCTTTGTTCTTCTATAAAGGCAATCTCATTCAGTACAAATGGAGCGATGGACATGGAAGGCTTTGGTTGGGGCACATCAGGAATGTGGTAACCTTCGGGGGCGTATTTCTTAACCAGCTCGCGGTAGGCAAAAAACTTGGGAGTGGGATTTCCTGCTTCATTGATGGGTGCATCATAGTCATAGCTCTGGGTCTGCGACTGATAGGGCATATAGGTATCATAATTGGCCCCGTTCATAAAAGCAAAATTGGACCCGCCATGTGCCATGTACATGTTGAGAGAAATTCCATGATAGAAAATGGAGTCGAGGTGATTGACAAAGTCTTCAACCGGTGATGTATGGTGCTGTTTTCCCCACACATCAAACCATGCGGGATACCATTCAGAAACAAAGTAGGGTCCGCCGGGGCCGTTTATTCTGTCCTGTGTTGCCATAACTTCGGCAGGTCTGGCACCACCATTCACTGCTGCATAAGTTCCCGGGAGATGTCCCGCATCAATGGTATACGGTGGGTCGCATGTAAACAATTCACCGTTAAATCCTGCTTCGATAAATATATCGCGGTTCAGGGCAAGGTATTCCTTGTCATTGCCATAAAAACCGTATTCATTTTCAATCTGCACCATAATTATAGGGCCACCATTCTCAATCAGCAGCGGAGTGAGTTGTTCAGCCACCCGCTGCACATAATTGCGGTAGGCATCGATAAACCGTGGGTCCATGCTGCGCACTTTCAGGTCAGGCTCCTTAAGAAGCCACCATGGGTAACCGCCAAATTCCCACTCGGCACACACATAAGGGCTGGGCCTTAGAAACACCCACAGGTCCTGCTTTTGGGCAAGGCGGATAAATTCAGCGATATCGGCCTGCCCTTCAAAATTATACTGGCCCGGATACGGTTCATGCACATTCCAGAACATGTAAATACTGATGGAATTCATTCCCATGGCACGTACCATTTGCAGGCGGTCTTCCCAATACTCCCTGGGAATACGTGACGGATGAACTTCCCCTGAGAAAAACATGATGGGTTCTCCATCTATCATAAACTGTTCGTCACTTATACTGAATTCATGACGTTGCTGCGAGCAGGACGAAAAAAAACTCATCGCTGCAAATAGCATAACTAAAATAACTCCTGTAAAACGTTTCATTTTCACAAACTTTGATATGATAACTAATCTTTTTATTCTACCACAATTTCATCCACGAATAACCAGGTGGGATGTCGTTCACCGGGATGTCCCGACGGGCAAACACCGAAGTTTTGTGCAGTAACTCTTATAAAACGAGCATCTTTTGATGGATTCTTTACCGTATAATTGACAGTCTGTTCTGAATCATCACCTTCCTTTAAAGGGTTCGATATGATGCCCCATTTTTCCCAGTTGCTACCATTGGCAGAAATTTCAAATTCAACCTGTGGTGGCAGGAAGATCCAGTCCACATTTTTTTGCAATGCCCCCAGGGTAAGACTGCTAATGGTTTTCATTTCGCCCAGATCGATGGTTGCGATCATGTCGTTTGCGTTGAATCCGTGCCAGTATTGGGTCACTTTCAGGGTTCCCCGCACACCATCGGTAAGGGAATTGGGCCCATCGGCCATATAGTAGCGACTTACCGGATTTTCGTAATGAACATCCCTGCCGGTAGCCAGATGAATATTAAAGTCCTGGCGGGCAGGCACCATACCCAGAATACTTCCATCTCTTACAGTAGATGCCTTAAGGATAAGAGAATGTTCTATTTCAATGGGCCCGGTATATTTTGGGGATTGTAGCGTGGGTTCGGTACCATCAAGTGTATAGTAAATTTCACCGTCTATGACTTCTGTATCAAGATACACATGCAGGCGACCATCACTCGATACCGGAGTGATGGAAACTTTGGTATTGCCACGGCTGTAATTGAGACCTGTTTTGTCGAACTTGCGGAAATGCCAGTCGTCCAATCTGCGATTAAAATCTTCCCAATTGCGGTTTTCAGCGGGCGACCATACCACTTCGGCCAGTGCGAGCATGCGCGGCAGGAACATATATTGCAAATGACTAACGGTGGTAATATACTCAGTCCAGATATTGGCCTGGGCACCCAATACAAATTTCGACTGGTCCTTGGTGAGTTCTGCGGGAATGGGCTCATAATCATACACATTTTTCAGTGTATTCATACCTCCAATGGCAAGGGGTTCGCCTTCGGGTCCGGCCTGATAATGGTCGAAATACAGGGGAAACCCGGGGCTCATAACCACATCATGCCCCATACGGGCTGCTGCGATACCTCCCCTTTCACCGCGCCAGCTCATAACAGTGGCGCCGGGGGCAAGTCCTCCTTCAAGAATCTCATCCCAGCCGATAAGGCGTCGGTTATGAGAAGTAAGAAATTCATCAAATCGACTGATCATGTAGCTTTGCAACTCATCCTCATCGGCAAGGCCCTCTTCCCGTAACCGTGCCTGGCAATGCTCACAGTTTCTCCACTGCGATTTTTCCACCTCATCGCCCCCGATATGTATAAATTCAGATGGGAACAGTTCCATAACCTCCAGCAAAATATTTTTTAAAAAAGTGATAACATCTTCATTGCCAACACAATATGCAGATTGTATCCCCTCAGGGTAAGGACCACCGGCATGAACTATCTGATCCTTTTGTGTGCAGCTGAACTCGGGGTATGCTGCCAGCGCAGCAACCGAATGCCCGGGAAGTTCAATCTCCGGCACAATGGTGATATTGCGCATTTGAGCGTAGGCCACTATTTCACGAATCTGGTTCTGTGTATAATAACCACCGTAGGTGGCGGGTTCACCTTCCTTTACAGGCTCGCGTTCCAGCCAGGGTTGATTTACACGGTCAACCCGCCATGCGCCTATATCGGTAAGCAAAGGATAGCGCTTGATTTCAATGCGCCAGCCGGTATCATCCGTCAGGTGCCAGTGAAACACATTGAGTTTGTAACTGGCCAGCAGGTCAATAAACTGTTTAATGGTTTCGGGCGGGAAGAAATGCCGGCTTACATCAAGCATCATACCCCGGTAATCTGCATACCCGGAACCACAAGTGCTGCATTGGTTCTTACGGGAGTCAGGGTTTGAAAGATGCTCTGCATTCCGTAAAAAATACCTTCACGACCATTGGCAGTTATGGTAATGTTTTGTGGCGTTACACGAAGCTGGTAACCCTCCTTTCCCAGCTCCGGGTTATCCGCAATTTCCATGATTATGGAATTCGCCGTTTTTTGATTATACACCGGACGATAAGCCGAAATACCTCCAATATAGCTTGAGATGAAGTCTGCCACCTGAACCATGTCCTGATCTCTGTGGTTAAAGTGCAGTGTGGTTTTATCATCAATAATAAAATCACCGTCAAGGTATTCAATATGTACCGGTACAGGAATGATATGAACCGGTTGGGATGAAGCCACTGCTAAAAGCGGCATACATAATAACAATAAAAGGAACTTTTTCATAACTTTTTCCGGTTTAGCGCAAAGGATATTAACCGATGCAATGTAATAAATTAAGGTACAGGATTTTAATCTGGATAAAATAGGGCGTTGCCCTGCCGGTTATATCTGCAATTGAATGCAAATTCGCCCGTGGGCATATGCACCTTCCTGCCTGAAAAATTATTCTACAATTATCTCACTTACAAACAACCATGCCGGCTGGCCTTCGCCCGAGTGGCCGGGCGGGCATACCCCCTGGTTCTTAACTGTTACACGAACAAAGCGAATATCGTCCGCCGGGGTTTGGGTAGAATAGATTCTGATGGTGCGGTCAGGGTCATAAATATCATATCCGTTTTCCACTTTTTCCAGCAGGTGAAAATCTGTTCCATCGGGGGAAACTTCAAATGAAACCCATTGCGGAAGGAATATCCATGACCCAAAAGTTTGCAATGCATCCACACTGATCCGCTCAATTGATGTAGATTCCCCCAAATCGATAGTAGCTACAAGATCATTTCCGTGGAAACCCTTCCAGTTTCCATCAGTGAAGCTGCGGGTGCCTCTGATTCCATTGACAAGACTGTGCTTACCATGAGCATCGTATTGGGGACTGTTAGGATATTCCAATTCAATATCTCCGGCAAAAGCCTTATGGAGAAAATATTCGCGCTTCATCACCTGTTCCATTGATCTTCCATTTTCAAAAACGACGGCCTTAACGGCAGTAGTCTGGTCAATCTCAAAGGGTCCGGTATACAACGGTGAACGTGCATTGGGTTCAGAACCGTCAATAGTATAGCGGATTTCAGGATCAAAAACTTCGGTTTCCAGGGTACTTTGAAGGCTTTTGTTGTCAAGGTTTACTTCAGGCACGGCCCTCACCTGGAATGAACTCAGAGCGTAATTGATATCCTGATTATCATATCTTTCATATTGGGATTGCATCCTCCTGGAAAAATCGCCCCAGTCGCGGTGCTCGGCCGGCGACCAGACCACTTCTGCCAATGCCGCCAAACGAGGGAAGATCATATACTCCGCATGACGGCTTTCCGGGATGTACTCTGTCCACACATTGGCCTGTGCTCCCAGAACCAGTTCACCTTCTTCAGTGGTTAGCTCTGCCGGAATAGGTTCGTAAGAATACACTTTTGCCAGGGTAGTAAATCCGCCAAAAGCCGCAGGTTCAAGGTCGGGATCACCCTGATAATAGTCAAAGTAGCAGTGGCTGACAGGTGTCATAACCACATTATGACCCATCTGGGCTGCTTTAATACCGCCGGCTTCTCCCCGCCAGGACATAACCGTAGCATTGGGTGCCAATCCTCCTTCCAGTATTTCGTCCCACCCCATCAGTCTTCGGCCATGAGAGTTCAGAAATTTCTCAATGCGGGTGATAAAATAACTCTGCAACTCTTCCTCATCGGCAAGACCTTCATTCCGAATGCGGGCCTGGCATTTGGGGCATGATTCCCACTCGGTTTTGTCGGCTTCATCGCCTCCAATATGAATAAACTCAGAAGGGAACATCTCCATTACTTCCAGCAATACATTCTCAAGAAATTCAAAAACATCATCATTGCCTGCACAATAAATATGTGTAATAGGCCACACCCCTCCGGGGGGAACTCCCAGATTCTCTCCTGTGCAGGAAAGATCAGGATAAGCTGCCAGTGCCGACATTACATGGGCGGGCATTTCTATCTCGGGCATTACAGTGATGTTTCTTTCGGCAGCGTATGCTACCAGTTCCCTTACCTCATCCTGGGTATAGTATCCACCATAGGTGGCATTTTCAGGATCGTTAACAAGCGGCCGGGCATTCCAATGTATATCTGACATATCTACGCGCCAGGCTCCAACCTCCGTTAATTTAGGATATTTCTTGATTTCCAGGCGCCAGCCCTGATCATCTATCAGATGCCAGTGGAAAACGTTGAGCTTATGTTTGGCCATCTGGTCAATCAATTTGTATATGAAATCAATGGGAAAAAAATGGCGGGAAACATCCAGGTGCAATCCCCTGTAAGCAAATCTCGGATAATCGGTTATTTGCAAACCAGGCAACCTTCCGTTGGCATTGGTACTGATTAACTGATAAATCGTCTGACTTCCGTAAAGTATCCCGGCCGGATTATTGGCAGAAACAACCAATCCGTTTCCATTTATGTCAATTCTGTAGCCCTCCTCGCCGATGGTTTCATCATAAATATCATTAATGGTAAAGAATACAGCATTGGATGGTGCGGTTTTAGAAAACTCTGTCTGCAATTCAAATCCCAGGTAGCTTTTCCATAGTTCAGTGACAATGCCGGAAATCACTTCCAGTTCTGCATCGTTGTATACCAGTTTGGTTGCAGGCTTGATTGTAAAACCGGCGCCCGTAAATTTCATTTCCACGGGTATGGGTATCAGGCTGATTTCATCAGTCGATGTTTTGCAACCTGAAAAAAACATGACCACCATAAGTGGCAACATCAAAAAAATTCTCCTATTCATAATTTTCAATTTTAAAGGTCCAGGCATAATGGCTGGGCATTTCGTTATATTTTACTACAGATGTATTGATAATTAATTGACCATTGCGATAATTCCAAGGCAGTTCTCCGTCTCTACCCAGCAGGGTTATGCGTGTTCCCTGTTCGGGACGGTCAATGGGAAGAGCAAGTTCCTGTCCCGGCCAGTCAAAACTTGTGGCATACAGGTTTCCGTGGTTGTGTGTATAGGCAATGTATTGGCGCAGGGAACGATAAACTCCCTTCAGCCCGTTACCTTCGGCAAGTGACGTGCTGGTAAATAGGTTCTTCTGCGGAACGATTTGTCTTTCAACCGATGGGCTTTCCCAGAAAAGATGTATACGGGCATTTTGCACAGTTTCGTAATATTCAATTTTGATGGGATATTTTTTCCCTTGTTCCAGTCTGATCTTTCCCTGCAGTGAAATATCACTTTCTTCACGCATGGCTTCGGAGTCGGTGCCTTCAGCACCCTGTTCCCAGAGTTCAAGAACAAGTTTTCCATCTATATACAAACGCATTCCGTCATCGGCCATTGCTGAAAATTCATACTCTTCAGAAAATTCCGATTGAATGTAACCGGTCCATTCAACGGTAAATTGGTCTTCGGCAATGGGATGGCCGGGGGAGTTTCGTACCCAGTTGAAGTTGATTTCAGGGTCAATCCTTTCGAGCGTTACCTGTCGTTCTTCTCCGGGTCTTTTCCAGGTGGTTGAAGCATAAATGGCTTCTTCATTGGTACGTATCCATTCTCCCAGCTTTTCAATTCGTTCCTGCTGAACCAACGGAATTTTACCATCGGCATAGGGGCCCACATTTATGGTAAGACCACCTCCCCAGGCAACAGTTCTCACGAAGAGACGGATAAGTTCGGCGGGGGTTTTGTAAGCATCGAGTTTTTCATTACGGTTCAGACCAAAGGAACGGCCAATACCGCGCACTTCAGTCCATGGGCGGTCGGTTTCTAATCCACCCGAACTATATTCGGGAGTAATGAAGCCGATATTGCTGCCATGTCCCCAGCGGTCGTTTACAATGGCATCGTCGCCCACCAGGTCGAAATACCAGGCGATGAGCTGACGGGCATGCCAGTCCTCGGCATCATTGAACCATTCGCCGTCGGTAAAAAGAAGATCGGGTTTCCAGGTGCCTACTACTTCCTTAAACTGTGGTATCATGTGTTGCTCCACATAAGTATGTATCTGATCGTGGGGATCGATATACCACCGGTGCAACGGATGGTTCCACTCGGGAAGCGAGTAATAGAGTCCGAAACGGATATCTCGCTCCCTAACCGCTTCGGCTACTTCGGCCACTATATTTCTTTGCGGACCTACATCCACACTGTTCCAGCCCGGTGCATACTGGCTCGGCCAGAGAGCAAATCCATCATGGTGTTTGGATACAAGGATGATATATTTTGCACCGGCTTTTTCGAAGATCTCAGCCCATTCCTTAGCATCAAAAAGTTCGGCTTTCCAGAGCGGCGCAAAATCTTCATATTCAAAATCTTCACCCCAATACTTTTTCATAAAGTCGATGCGGTTCTCTGCGCCTGCCTGTAATCCGCGCAGGTACCATTCAGCATAGGACTCAGGGCCTCCGTAAGAAGGTACTGAATATACACCCCAATGGATAAAAATCCCCAGCTTGGCATCCTTGAACCATTGCGGATAGGGTCGGCTGCGGAGGGTTTCCCAGCTGTCGTCAAGTTCCTTTTGTTGTCCATAGCTTTCCAGAGCAAATGCCCCTGAAAAAATCAGTATCCTCAGGAACAAGCTAAATCTAATGAATATTGGTGCTTTTTTCATTTTGATTATTGGGTTATTGAATATTTAATAAATCATAAATAAATTTTCCTGGTTGAAAATTGGAACACTGATAACGCTGATTTTCAAACGCAGATTAAAAAGATTAAATCAGCGAAAATCTGCGCTGCCACGCATCTGTGTCATCACCGTTCTCAAAAAATTATTTTCTCAAACAAACATTGAATCTTAAATCATTTTACCAGAATTTCATCCACAAACAGCCATGCCGGTTCTCCTTTTCCGGGATGACCAGGCGGACAAACCCCGATGTTTTCGGCAAATATTTTCAAATATTTCAGCCATTTGGGAGGAAAAGTAAATCCGATCTCGTTTCTCCCATTTATCTTTTGTTCGTTGATATCAGACAGGTTCAACCTTCCCAGTTCAAAATATTCTTTGCCATCCTGCGACCCGGAAATGATAAGACTTTGGGGTTCAAAGATCCAGGAATTGGGAGTATACAAATATCCCAGGCTAACGGATGATACTTCACGCACTTCAGCCAGTGTAAGAGTTACATCAAGATCCTTGGCCTGAAATCCCATCCATTTGCCGTCCATAAAATCATCTGAGGCCATCTGCCGGTTTATCAGGGTTGAAGGACCGGCAGCTGAATATCTATCTGAAGGAAGATGAGTCATTCTGATACTGCTTACAGGTATAACCTTCACAAAATCAACAGTGCTGATGCGGCTCATGTGGTCCCCGTCAAAGGCAGCAGCGCGGATAACTGTGCTTTCACTGAGCAACTGCGGCCCTTTCCAAAGGGGAGAATTTTTATCAGGATTTCCACCATCTATTGTATAGCGTATCTCAGGGCCGGGGGGAACCACTGTGAAGTTAATCTGAACATCCTTTTCGTAAATACCTCCAACAATATTACTGAAAGGCTGAGGCACATAAACTTTCTGATTCCGGGATGCCAACTCAGTTCCTTCAAATGCACCTTGCACGGGCCTTCCGATCCATTCCCAGGGTTGTTCCAGGCCCAGCATGGCAACAATAGTTGATGCCGTATTGAAAACATCATTGGGTTGCTCAATCATCCTGTTTTGGATAATTCCCGGGCCTGAAATGATCCACGGTACCTTGATCTCTTCCATACTAACGCCTCCATGCCCGTAACCAATGGCCCCGTGATCAGATGCAACAATAAAATGTATATCCTTATACATTCCGGCTTCTTTCAGTTCGTTAATCAACTCACCAATTACGATATCCACATCTTCCAGTGATTTTACATACTCCGGAGATTCCCATTTATGTTCATGTCCTACCTCATCAGGATTACCAATGTAAAGAAATGTAAGCAGCGGCTTGTTTTCAATAATCCATGGAATGGCTTTGGAAAATGTTTCTGTATAAAAATCAGAGTACTCAACCTGGTTAATGTTGTCCTGGTTAAAGATATCAATCAGAGCATCCCAGTCATAAAAAAAACCGGTAATTGCTTCAGGTCTTTGCTCCCTGATTACTGTAAAAACAGAAGGGAAGTAGCCTGATTCATCGGTAGCTGTTGGTGTAAGAATAATATTATCGGGAGCCCATCCGTTGAATGTTACCCCATGTTGTTCAGGACCGGCACCCAGCAGATGCGAAGACCAGTTGGGACCGCTAACAGTTGGCATTACACTGCGGGTTCGGAAAGATAATGCTCCGTTTCTCACCAGTTCATCCAGATTTGGTGTCTCAGCCATCTGAAACCCGGGTATACTCATACCGTCAATACCTATGAGAATTACCATAGAGGCAGAAGGTGTCTTTTCAGTCTCTCCACATGACGAAACAAATGCAGATAGCAGGGTAAGGATTATCATAATCCGGAAACCCCTGTTTATTTTTTTCAGGTAAACATTTTTCATGATACATATCTGTTATAATGGAAATCTAGGGATTTTTCTCCTGTCAAAAAATACATTAAGGCATTAGCGGTTTACTTTCTAAAAACACAGTGCGGCTTGACCGGCCGGCTGCATCAAAAGCCTTTACCTTTATCGAATCAACACTAAGTTTAATTTTTCCAGTGTAAAGTGCAGACTCAGGCTCCGGCTCTGACCCGTCGGTAGTATACCTTATGTCTAAGCCCGGAAATTCGGTATTGGCTTCCAGAAAACCATCATAAAGTATCGCTCCGGGAGTGGGAATCCGGTAATTATAGCCACCAAACAAATAAGCCAGCCGGGGCAACTCTCTTTTTCCCAAAGCATTGGCAAAAGCATTCCATTCTGTTTCTACCTGCCGTTTTCTGAAATTATGACCGGGTGTATTTTCCCAGATTCTTTTTTTCACCCAAGCCGTTTCTGCAAAACCAATCAGTTTAGGCAGAAGATAATATTCCAGTAAATCAGGAGTTACAATAGTTTCGCTCCATAGCTGAGCCTGAACTCCTAAGATATTTTCCCGGGCCGCAACATTCAGGCGTTCCATGTACCGATATTCGATATCAATGTTAATAGGACGACCCATATTATCCTTCGTAGTGGATTTGAAAACATCATACGGATTATAATGCCAGGCATCGCGGGTTTTTACAAAACCTCCCCAGTAAAGTCCGGGTTCCTTTGGATTTTTATTGTAAGCCAGATCGAAATAAAATGCGGTAACATGACTGAGTATAACGGGGAAACCTCTGTTTGCCAGTCGATATGCCAGATCCTGTGCACCCCAAAGGTTGTTCCATACGTAAGGAATCACATTTCCATCAGCAAAACTGACATTAGGAACATGATTCCCCTCTGCATCATCTATCAATGCCACTTCCTCCCAACCTGCCATTTTTAAACCACGTGCTGTTATGATCTCCAGCGTTCTTTCCGTAAAATATGCATGCATATTCTGAGGGTTATTAATATGATCGAGCCTTTCCATTAGTTCATCAATCATAGGTGATGCTGACCATGCACCCCTGGGAACCTCATCTCCTCCCACATGAATAATTTCAAGCGGAGCTCCTGCTTTCTCATACATGGCAATTACTTCATCCAGCACAGTTTCGAAAAACCGGTAGGCTGATTCCCTTGCCACATTTACCACATTATCAGTGTATAACTGGGCAGAAAGATATTCTGATGTTTCTTCGGGATCAATAAGACGATATTCTTCAGCTGCTTCTTCATCTCCTCTTTCCATAAAATTATTGTATCGCGCTTCCATGGATTTAATGGCAGCCCTGGCATGTCCGGGCATATTGATTTCCGGAATCACACGGATGTGTCTTTCATTTGCATATTGCAAAATCCCGATAAAATCTTCCTGAGTATAAAAACCACTTCCTGATTTATCCGGTGCATAAGGAAAAGGTCCTGAGCCATAAGCCGGATGCAAAGCCGGTGCTTCTTTGGTTGTATGTCCGCGTTGTGCTCCTACTTGGGTGAGTTCGGGTAATGCTTTTATTTCCAGTCGCCAGCCCTCATCATCGGTAAGATGCATATGCAAAGTGTTTATTTTATAGAAAGCAAGTATATCAATCATTTTAAGAATACTTTCTTTTTGAAAAAAATTACGCGACACATCCACATGAACTCCACGGTAGCCAAATCGGGGTGCATCTTCAATCTTTACCAAAGGAAGTCCGATGTTATTTATATCCTGATGAGTAAAACTTTCCAGGGGGAACAATGCTATCAGGCTTTGAATCCCATAAAATACTCCTGGTGGATCTGTACCCCGTATGTAAATATTTCCGAATTCGTTTATTTCCAGCTTGTAAGCGCTTTCCGTTTTTCCGTTTACAATAAAATCTTCAACAATCAAATTGATGCTAAAGTCTTCTTCTGAATAACCTTCAATTGAAGCCAGTTCCCATCCAAAAACTTCTTTCACCATTTTTTGCAGATGCAAAGCCTCTGACTGCAAACCTTTAGCATAGTAAATATTGAATTTATCATTAAAATCTGCCTGTACACCATTGGCAACAAAGGAAACAGGAGTAGGAATAATTGGTGGAATATACGATGGATGTAAATCTTTAAGATTCTTATTTTGATGGAAAAGTATCTCTGGTGTGGGAACAGGAGTTTCATCCATGAAATGACGGCTGAGTTGTTCAGTGTGTTCAAAAGGAACAATCGTAAAACTATTTACAGGAACTTTCTTTTCTTTTCCACGGTTATTTGTAAAAACAAAATACAACCCTTGAGGCGCATCCGATTCCTTTATCCACCAGTAACTGCATTCGTAAGTAAAAGAAAATTTTTCTCCGGGCATCAGTTCAAATCCTTCTTCAGGGAATATCCGGTACCAGTCACCGTTTATGTGTTCAACCTGCGCTCCGGAAGACACTCCTGAGTGTAATACATAGCGTGGCGATTGATTAAAATATAAAATCCAGTTTTCATCGTTAAGAATTGCTTCGCTGTAATTAACAATAGTAAATCTGGCTTTTACAGCTGCCTGATCTTTATTATAGGTGTTACTTATTACTTCCCATGTAATATGCATTTCATCGGTTTCAGGAAGTTTTTCCCGTATGCATGAAGTTGTAAAAAAACCTAATATTAAACTCTCTTGCAAAATTTGAGATTTTATAGTCCATGGACTTGCTCCTAATGCTCGTCTAACACCTATTTCTTTTGTTCTTTCTTTTACTACAATG
>CAYXIT010000092.1:0-3770 GCA_964465275.1 uncultured Bacteroidales bacterium
TAACTATTCTAACATTATGCGATTCTTAAAATTTACTCTTATTCATGCTGCTATCGCTGTTTTATTCGCGATCAGCATTCCTGTGAAAGCACAGGACTTTACCATTACACCCAATCTGCAGGAAAGATTAAGCAAAAGCGAATCTGACGAAAAGATCCGTATCAATATCCGCCTGGCAGATCAATACGACTCTGAGCTTCTCAGCACCAAAACGGCAGGTGTTACCAGTCGCGATGAGAGAAGAGAGATTGTAACCGGAGAATTGAAAACCTTCTCGAAAAACAGTCAGAAAGACCTGATGGCTTTCCTGAACGGACAGGAGAAGAGCCTGCAGGTTGAAAATATCATGCCCTTATGGATTGTTAACGTGATAAACTGCTACGCCACTCCTGAAGTCATTGCACAGCTAGCAGAATTTCCGGAAGTAGTCAGGGTAGATTATGACCAGGTGCGTCAGCTCATCGATCTTAGTGATGCACATACTCCCGTTGCCGAAGCCGATGTGCTGGATTTTAACCCAAATACCGCCTGGAACGTAGATCTTGTAAACGCCCCTGATGTTTGGGAACAAGGTTTTACAGGTGAAGATATTATAGTGGCCGTGCTGGATACGGGCGTAAACGCCAACCACCAGGACCTTGCCGGTCGCATGTGGATGCATCCCGAATTTCCCAACCACGGATATAATTTTGTTGATGATAACAATAACACAACCGACAATCAGAGCCACGGTACACACTGTGCCGGAACAGTAGCAGGTAACGGAACCGCAGGAACCACAACAGGTATGGCTCCCGGCGCCACCATCATGGCACTTAAAGTGCTGAACGATTCAGGTGGTGGTACAGAAGCCGGTGTCTGGGCTGCTATCCAGTTTTCTGCCGATTACGGAGCGCATGTAATGAGCCTTTCACTGGGATGGCAGCATTCATGGGGTCCTGATCGTTCAGCCTGGCGCACAGCAATGACCAATGCTATGGAGGCAGGAGTTATCGCTGCTGTAGCTGCCGGCAATGAAGGGGATTGGGGCGGCGCTCCACCACCGGCCAATATTCGAACACCCGGCGATTGCCCTGCACCCTGGACCCACCCTGATCAGGTTGCCACAGGTACTAATTCTGCTGTTGTTACTGTAGGATCTACAACACAAACTGATGCTATATCAAGCTTTTCATCCAAAGGGCCCGTAACATGGCAAAATATCGCACCTTTCAACGACTATGCCTACAATCCTGGCACAGGCCTTATCATACCTGATGTGGTTGCACCGGGAAGCGATATTCTTTCCCTTACCCACAACAGCAATACAGGATATACCGTAAAAAGCGGTACTTCCATGGCAACTCCCGCTGTAGCAGGTATTATGGCATTGATGCTATCAAAAAATCCCGGACTTACACCGGAACAAATCAGCCAGATACTTGAAGAGAGTGCTCTGCCTCTATCCACAGGAAAAAGCAATACCTATGGCAGTGGCCGGGTTGATGCTCTTGCTGCCATAGAAGCCACACCATACATGGGTATCCGTTTTGTGGATTACCAGATAAATGATGAAGAAGGCGGAAACAATGACGGAAATATCAATCCGGCGGAAAATATCTTGCTGGGGCTAACCATGGAAAACCCAACAGAAGAAGATATCAGTGATGTATCGGTTACCATCAGCACCGAATCAGAATTCATTACCATAACAAACGATTCTGCTGAGCTTGGAGATTTTGCGATGGGTGAACAGATCAGTTTTGATGATCTTTTCAGTATGGAAGTTTCCGACATCATTCCGGGTAACTACGAAATATCCTTTACCTTGAATGCCACTTCCCCCGACAGTGAAGACCTTTGGCGCAGCAGCTTTAATGTTATCGCTTTTGCACCGAGACTGGAGTTTCTTGAAATCGTTGTGGATGACAGTGAACTGGGGAATGATAACGGCCGCCTGGATCCCGGTGAAACGGCTATGGTGATGATTCCTATACAAAATACAGGACAACTGCTTAGTGAAGATATCAGCTTCCAGATTTCATCAAACAGTCCGTGGATTATTTTTACCAGTGAACTGGAACTGGACCTTAGCGGACTGAACCCCGATGAAACAACCTATGCTTCTTTTGAAATCACTGCTCTTTTCCAGACTCCCCTCGAAAATATAGCAGTACTTGAATTTACTGCAACTTCCGGAGCATACGAATATGAAGGGAGTAAGGACCTGATTATTGGTAAAGCACCCATGTATAGTGAAGGAGATATTCCCTCAACCTACAATCAAAATGTAACCATTGAAAGTAGTGCTGTTGAACCGGGTGTTCTTACTATTAATGTGCCTGAGGGTGCCATTATCACATCCATAGATGTGGAGTATAAGATCACCTCGCAGGGTGGTGCCTGGATGAGTGAACAGCGTTCTTTACTGCGGTGTATTACAGAGGGTGGTACCACTGAGAGTGAAGTTACCAGCGGACCCTCTTCAAATTCTGCCGGTACACACCATTATATCCGCACCGGACTTGATATCGCCAATGAAGTGGAAGCCGGACAGGATGTCGTATTCGAACTGCATGTTTTCCGCACATGGGGTGGATCAGGCTCCAACACGCAATATGCATTCGTGCCCAACAACACATGGAAGGTGATCGTTCATTACGAACTGGCGCAACGCGACGTAACTCTCAGGGTTGTTAATCAGATCGGCGAAACCGTTGAAGATGCCATGCTGGAAATAAACGGCGAAACCAAAGAAACCGACCAGAATGGCGAAGTAGAATTTTATCTTTCTGCAGGAAGCCATGTTTATAACTTCAGTGCCTACAAACACCGCGATGTGGAAAACGGAGTATTTTCTGTTACCGACATCCATTCAGTAAATGAAATACTTGTAGAGCGTTTGTTTGGCGTACTCTTTAATGTTACAGACACTGAAGGAGAACTTTTTACCGATGCAACCATTTTTGTTAATGATGAATCCGTTGATGGTACAGAAGTAGAACATCTTGAAAACGGTTTTCATAATTATGAGATCTCTGCAACGGACTATCAAACTGTATCCGGAAGCATCTTTATGAATGATGCCGACGTAGTGATCAATGCCACCATGGTACCCGAAAGCGGCACAAATGTAAATGAACTGGCCGCCGGTGCCGTCAGTATTTATCCTAACCCGGCCCAAAACCAGGTTACCATTGAGTATGACAACACATACGGAGAAAAACTGAATATTTCTCTGGTAAATCACCTTGGGCAATCCATAAAAATGCTTGATGCAGGAATTGCTGAAGGGTATAACCAGGTTGAGATGGATCTGACCGGTGTTCAATCAGGCGTTTACTTCATCCGTATCGAAAACGGAAGTGAAGTAATCACCAGAATACTTGTAATTCAATAGGTTAACCTGCTTTACAGCAAAACATTTTTTAAGCCCGGCCCGGCAATCTATAAAGATTTTACAGGCCGGGCTTTCTATTTGAATTTTATACTATTCAAACAATAGCATTACCTTTGCAAAAATTTTTTAACCGTGGAATTTCAGGAACTGAATATCAGCAAACCGCTTCTTAATGCCCTGGATAATATGGGCTTTAATCATCCCACAGAGATCCAGAAAAAGGCTTTTCCCATTATTATGTCGGGGAGAGATGTGGTAGGCATTGCCCAAACGGGTACAGGAAAAACGCTGGCATATCTGCTTCCTTTGCTCAGGCAGTTGCCCTATTCCGAACAAAGACAACCCAGGATTCTTGTTATGGTACCCACACGCGAACTGGTTTTGCAGGTTG
>CAYXIT010000092.1:3780-13482 GCA_964465275.1 uncultured Bacteroidales bacterium
AGAAGCCCGTAAGCTTACTGCTTATATGAATGTGCGTATCGACGGGGTTTATGGCGGAACCAATATCAACACCCAAAGCGAACGGATCTACCAGGGTGTAGATCTGCTGGTAGCCACCCCGGGCCGGTTGTTCGACCTGGTAATGAGAGGAACACTCAGGCTGAAATCCATACAAAAACTGGTGATCGACGAAGTAGATGAGATGCTCAGCCTGGGATTCAGACACCAGCTCATAAGTATTCTGGAGCTTCTGCCCGAAAAAAGGCAGAACCTGATGTTCTCAGCCACCCTTGCCGATGAAGTGGAAAGTATCATCATCGACTTTTTCAACGAGCCGGAATGGATCGATATCCATTACCGGGGCACTCCCCTTACCCGGATCAGTCAAAAATTGTTTATGCTGCCCAACTCTGCCACCAAATACAATATGCTTAGTCTTTTACTTGAAGATGATGAAGTATTTGAGAAAGTCCTGGTGTTTACACCAGGAAAAAAGATAGCAGATAAGCTTTTCAATAAACTTGCCCACAAGTACCCTGATCAGCTTGGGGTGATCCACTCCAACAAAAGCCAGAACCAACGCATCAATACCCTTGAAGATTTCAGGGAAGGTAATATCCGCATCCTGCTCTCCACTGACCTGGTAGCACGTGGGGTTGATATATTTGAAGTGAGCCACGTGATCAACTTCGGATTGCCCGAAATTCCCGGAGCTTACATTCACCGCATCGGACGCACGGGCAGGGTAGATAAAAAAGGAATTGCTATCTCACTGGTGGGATATAACGAAAAAGAAAAACTGGAAGCCATTCAGCAATACATAAAACAGGATATTCCGGTTGAATCGCTTCCCGATGATCTTATCATAAGCGATACTACTGATGATGACCCCGATGAAAAATCCAAAGGTGACAAAGCCTACCTGAAACCGTTAAAAATAAACCAGGGCAGTGGCGCTTTCCATGAAAAGAAAAAGAAGAATCTGAAAGTAAATCTTGGCGGGCCGGGAAGGAAAAAAAGGATGGCGAAGAAGAAGGGGAGAAAGAAATAGAAGACCGAAGACGGAAGTTTGAACCTATAAACCCTCTAAAACATTCCCTTTACAAATTCATCCACACTGATATTGTGGAAGTATTCATGGAAAGGTACAGATGACAGTTTTTCACGGATAGCGGTTTCGTTGTGTGGAGTGTCTTTTAGCAATTCTTCCACCTGGGCGATATCATGCTTATTGAAGAAATCCCCAAATATCTTTATATCTTCAATTATCCCTTTTTTTACATTCATATGAAGTTCAACAAACCCACCCTCGCTTTTAAAGGCTTTCTGGAGTTCATAACCTGGTGAATGTCCGAAATTCCATTCCCATGTGCCGTATTTTTCATCCACCAGTTCATTGATTTTGCGGATATCCTCTTCGGTGAATTCATATCGGACAGATCCTTCAAAGTTCTCCATGATATGGTTCATGATATGATCGCGAAACTGCAGCACATCCATATCCGGTTCCAGGTGTTCGCTGATGTTGGTAACCCGGCTCCTGACACTCTTGACTGCTTTATCCTGGTATTTCAGCGGATTGATCTTCAGCGCCATATGCAGGTCGTTCATTACTGAAGAGAATAAAAGAGTACCATGCCTTAATATCCGGTCTTTGAAAATATGCTCGGCATTGCCCGAGAATTTCTTCCCTTCAATTGTGAGGTCATTGCGGCCTTCAAAGCGTGCGTCAACACCCAGCTTTTGCAATACTTCGAGAATTGGGATAGTGTAACTTTTAAAATCAGCTATTTTGTCTTTACCTGCCTGTGCATTCATGATAAAAGTAAAATTCAGATTGCCCAGATCATGAAATACCGCTCCCCCACCCGACAGCCTCCGTATTACAGTAATATTCTTCTCTTTCACATAATCCACATTGATTTCGGCAAGGGTGTTCTGGTGTGTACCCACAATGATGGCGTTTTCATTGCGCCATAGCATAAATACATTTTCTTTGAAGTTTTTCAGTACATATTCTTCGGCTGCCAGATTAAAGGCAGGGTTGGTGTGTTCGTGTGCGATGCAGTACATGAGGGTAGATGGTTTATGTGTTGATAAGTTGATATTCTTAAACAGGGGCAAAAGTAAAAAGTTTTGTTTGAATGAAAAAAACCGGAGGCTCCATTTGCATGAAACCTCCGGTTATACATGTAATGATTATGTTTGTTAGTTTATAATTACCTTGCGCACCAGGCTGCCGTTGTTAAAGTTTACCATATACACTCCGGGCTGCAATCCTTCAAGATCGAAAGAAATTTTGGTATCAGAATCTGCTGCAATAGTTTTTTCTCTTACCAGATGCCCATGCACTGAGTATATTGATATCTTCACATCAGTTGCCTGACGTTGGTCAAATTCTATCCAGAGTTTATCCTGAGCGGGATTAGGATAAATCAGAATCTCGGTTAACCCGGGAATCAGTTCCACCGATGTCACATCCTGGAAATTAGCTACCAGGTGAAGTGGCCCCATAATATAAAGCTCAAATTCTTCCTCTTCCGACCAAACGTAATCACCTTCGGTCCAGTTCACAAAAATAAAGTTTTCGGCCGGGATGGCCTGGATAGTTACTTCACTGTAGTGCTCGTAAATACCGCCACCTATAACTGTTCCGCCATGGGCCGGTTCGGCAGTGAGCTCAATTTCGTACTGGTTTAGTGCAAAAACTGCATGAATCTCATGATCGGAAGTAATATTTTCAACAGTAAGTTGAAAATCAACAACCTGGTCCATCACAGATTCCCCGTCAAGGGTGACATCCTGGATATGGCCGCCTAAAACATGGTCAAGTTGTATGGTAAGATCAGAACCATGCTCAACCGTTACATCTCCTTCAGGGTCTGTCATGCCAGGGCCTTCATACGTAATGGTCATGGTATAGGTAGCAATTTCCGTTGTGAAGCCTTCGGGTCCGGCCCAGTCGCTTTGCTGTTCGGCACTGCAGATAGCTTTTACATAAAATTCATAGGATGTATTTTGCTGAAGATTTTCAAGAAGCAGAGGCTTTTCAGTTACTCCTTCAATGAGATTACCTTCTGTTGCGGGATTAAATCCTGTTTCCCCCCACAGCACATGCCACATAACTTCGGTACCTGCACTTACCCAGTCAAGTTCAGCACTGGTGGTGGTAATATTACTTACACTTAATGAAACAGGCTCAAAACATTCGGTATATTCCTGATAAAGAGTAACATCATCCAGACTCCAGCCATTTATGCTGAAAGAGTTCTGACCATGAGCACGAAAACGTATCTGGAAAAGCTGTCCCTGCATACCTGCAAGCACAAGTGCTTCTTCAACAAACTCAACATCATTTCCAGCAAGTCCTTCATTGGTATAGTTTTCAAGCAATATCCATTCCTCATCTTCAAATGCTTTATATTCAACCGACATTTGCTCCAGGTTGTCGCTATCATAGTTGTTCAGGAACAAAACATAGTCCACTTTTACTGTTTCTTCTGCGTTAAGCGCATCAAATAAGGGACTGGTAAGTGCATAGGAGTAACCAACCTGCGAGGGACTCCAGTTAAACGTAGCATGTGGAGTTCCGGATTGAGATGATGGTGGCGGGTAGGTACTTCCAAAGCCCCAGTTACCCTGCCCGATCGGGAATGACCAGCACTCAACCGAATTGCCGTCAAAAGCTTCGGTGAACGGTAAAGTGAAAATATCGCAGATAGTAGTAAAACTGACAGGCCCCGCCCATAAGCTTTCATCATCCTGTCCGCAGTAAGCGCGCACATACACATCATAGGATGTAACAGATTCAAGGTTTTCGAGCAGGTAATCAGTATCTGTTAGTCCATCCACGAAGGTTCCGCTGTTATCAGGGTTAAACCCAACAGGACCCCATGCAAGCTGCCAGATGGTTTCTTCACCCACCTGATCCCAGCTAATATTTGCTGAACCGGCAGTTACCTGGCTTACATTCAGATTGACAGGTGCCGGACATGTTGCCAGTGTGGTAAAGCTAAGCGGACCGGTCCAGATGCTGGTATCTTCATCACCACAATCGGCTCTGACATATACCTGGTAGGGAGTGTATACATTAAGTCCTTCAAGCAGATAGGTAGTTTCTGCAATACCGCTCACCAGTGTACCCTGAGTATACGGATCAAAGCCCGGGTTACCCCATACAATATCCCACAGCACCTCGTCACCCACTGCATTCCAGCTTAACAGAACACTTTCAGTGGTGATCTCCTCAGTTACCAGTTGCGAAGGTTGCGGACAGGAGAATGAATACACGTTGAAATTATCTATTGCCCAGCGGTTCAGGTTGTAGGAATTTTCACCTTCCGCTACAAAACGTACCATAAATGTATGTCCCAATGCCTGTTCGGTAATATCAATCATATAAGTTTCCCAGCTCATATCATCTTCGGAATTGTCGAAAGTTATAACATCAACAAACTCTTCGCCATTATAAACCTGTATTATAAGTTCCTCGAGTGTGCTGGTTGAATAGTTATCGAGCATCATATCAAACTCAAGAGCAATGGCGTTGCCCGGAATATCCCCGTCAAGGGGAATGCTTTCAAAGGCATATGAATAATTATTAACTGAAGGGCTCCAGTTAAACTGCACACCGGGAGCGGGATTTCCATAGGCGGATGTTATTTCCCAATTCCCTTGACCATTTGGAAAAGTCCAGCAATAAGGAATCTCACCGACACTGAAATTTTCAGTCACCGGGAGTTGTGTCACCCCACATTGGGTGTATGTATGCGCAGTGCGCCCCAGGGAATAAATAGTATCATCAACAACCGTCCAGAGTTTATAGTAGTAGAGTGTAGCAGCATTCAGATCAGAATGTGCAAATGTGGTATCTGTACCTTTATAAAGCACTATTCCACCCCCTTCAATAACATCATCCTCTTCATATGCAACACCCTCCTGGGGTATTCCGAAACTGCCGTTGGGGCTCCAGGCAAGTATAACGTTGTTCCCATCATCATTCAATTGCCAGTTCAGTTCAATCTGAGTATCACTTACACCTTCTGCCACAAAGTCTGACGGATTGGATGGCAGGGTAAGATATAGTTCTGCAAGAGCTACTGCATGGAGGGCATTTAACCGACCCGCTCCCAACTGACCTATAAAACCAGGGTTTGCACCGTAATGATTGTCAACGGTATTGAGAAGAATATCCACAACATCTTCCGGAGAAAATTCGCCGTAAACAGTTGAAAGCATCAGTGCGGCAACACCGGATACATGGGGACAAGCCATAGAAGTACCCTGATAATAAGCGTATTGATTTCCATTAACTGTACTCAAAACGCCACGCTCTGTAACAGAATTGGTTTCACCGCCGGGAGCCGAAATATCAACCCACGGGCCGTAATTGGAATACCAGGATTTGGCATCATTGTTATTGGTGGCTGCAACCGAAAATGCACCGGAGTAATATCCGGGATAGTATGCAGAGGATGAATTGCTGTTACCGGCAGCAAAAATGGTAATACCACCGTCCATTGCTTCTCCACCACCGTTAACATTGAAATAATCTATTGCATCCAGTACATTCTGTTCGTAAAAATTGGGCGAAGTATATCCCCAGCTGTTTTGCGAAATAGAAGCACCGTTATCGGCAGCATACACGGGTGCCAGATGAAAACCACCATTGCTGCTGGAAGCAAAGACCTGGCATGACATCAACCGAACCCCGTCATTCTCTCCAGATCCTCCGGCAATGCCGGCAACGCCAATGTTGTTATTACTAACGGCGGCTATGGTGCCTGCCACATGGGTACCGTGGTTATGGGGCTCTATATTGGGACTGTTGTTTACAAAATTAAACCCGATCTCTGACCACATATTTCCTGCAAGGTCCTGATGGTTATAATCTATACCTCCATCAATGATGGCAACAATAACTGCAGTGTCTCCTTTCTGTAACTCCCAGGCTTCCTCCAGACTGATATCAACACCAGGAGTACCATTCTGCTGACCGGTATTGTTATAATGCCACTGATTGTTATACTGCGGATCGTTGGGTGTCCAACTTTCCTGAATAGAACTGTTCTCCTTTTCCAGAATATGAAAATCAGCAATATCATGGCTACCAATGAGCACCTTCTTAAACTCGGGTTCGGCTATTTCCACTTCATGCAAACTACTGTATTCTTTGATGACAGAGACTATATCTGCATCTTCATCCAATTCAAGGCGATACCACAGATGAAAACCCCAGGCTTTGTGCCTTTCGGAAAATGTATTCTTCAAGGCGGGAGTGTTGAAATGCTGTTGCGCAAGGCGAACGCCATATTGCTCATTTAGCCTGTCAAGATCGGTAATATTGAACTTTACAATCCCGTTCTTATCAGTTTGAAAAGAGTTTTGCTCAAGATGTTTCTCCTGAATTCTGTTGAATTTAATCACCAGGACTCCTTTAACAAAAGCATCCTCTTCTATTCTTGAGTAATCAATGGGCGGGCGTTCACCACGAACCACGCGGTAATTATTATTTGCATGGGACATTTGTCCTGCAAAAAAAATAAAGATCAGAAAAAAAAGTAATCTTGAATTCATTTGTATTGGTTTAAGTTAGCAATAAATAAAAGTTTAATATTGAGAAATTTTGAATATAGGCTGATTAATCCTTCCGGATTTATGAAGGGTTAAAAGTAAAGAAAATCCCGAAAAGGAAATAAAACAAATAAGTTAAATATAAATGCAGAAAGGATATTTCTTATAATATTTTTTGTGGCAGTTCACCGGTAAGCTTGAAAAGATCTGTCTCAATAACCTTCATTGAGTACTTTAAATTGATGATCTGGTTCTCTACCTGTAAAGCCGTTAACTGTGTTTGCCGGAAGTCAAAACCACTTATAGCACCTGTTTCAAGTTGCTGTCGCGATATTTCAAGGGATTTTTCTGCAGATTCCAGACTTTGTTGCAACAACCGGTATTGCTGCATGTAATTCTCATAAGAATTAAGCAAGCGGGCGATTTTCGACTCGAGCAGAGCACGGGTGTCATCCACCGCAATTCCTGCACTCTCTTGCTGAAGCACTGCATTACGAATACGTGTATTTTGTCTTCCCCCGTCGTAAAGATTGAACCGTACGCGAACGCCAAAGTCGCCCCCATAATTTCTTGAAGACTCCACAAAGCCCAACTCACTGGTCTGGCGATTGTAAGTATAAGCGCCAAAAATACTTATTTGCGGATACCTGTTTCCACGTTCTGCCCTGATATTTGCTTCGGAAAGCATTTCTTCAAGCCGGGCTTTTTCTATGTCGTAATTGTTTGCCAGAGCCTTATCCAGAAGAAAATCCATATTCTCTATCCCTTCCAGATCTATATCCGTTTCTGCAATATTGATTTCCTGCATCGGCTCTTTTCCGGAGATACGGTTGATGCGGATTTTCAGATCACGAATAAGCATTTCCTGATTGGAAACCAGGCTGCTATCAGAATTAAAATCGATCAGAGCCTGATGGTACCGGAGTGCATTGCCCGTACCCACTTTACGTTTACGATCTTCCAGATCAAGCCGGAAAGCTGATATCTCAAGTGATTGCCTGAATTTTTCAAGCAATTGCTGTTCTCTTATAAGCTGAAAGTAAGCAAACGCAATATCAGCTATGGTTTGTTCAACCCAGAATTTTGTTTCGGTTTCACCCAGTTGAGCCAGATAATTTAACCTGTCGTGTCGGGCAAACATGCTGAAGCCGTCAAATATTGTCCAGTCCATTTCAACAAAAGCATTGAGAGATGTATTTACAGCATTGCTTCCGCTGCGCGAGTCGCCGGTGAAGAAATTGGTTTCTGTATTCAGTATCTGCCATGATCGTTGTGCTCCTGCATTTACAGAGGGCAGCATACCAGCATTTCCGGCGGTATTCTCATTCTCCGCCATTTGCTGTTGATTCCGTATGATTTGAAGTTGATAGTTTTGGTCCAGGGTGATGCGAACCAATTCTTCAAGACTGTAATATTGCTGAGCATTTGTGTGAATTGGCATCAGTAGTATTCCAACCACAAACCAAAAGCTAGCGATCTTCTTTTTCTTCTTCAACATATATTTTCTTTTTTGCAGAAATAAAAGTATAAAGCGCCGGAATAACAAACAATGTAAGTACCAGTGAGAATAGCAAACCACCAATGATCGCCAGTCCCATAGGTACCCTTGAGTTGGATGCTCCGCTCAGTGAAATTGCCAGAGGCAATGCACCCAGTGCAGTCGCCAGACTTGTCATTATAATCGGGCGAACCCTTTCGGCTGCCGCATTTAACACTGCCTGCATCCTGTCTTGCCCTTCCAGCCGTTTCTGATTGGCAAACTCAACTATCAGGATGCCATTTTTGGTAACGATCCCCACCAGCACAATCATTCCAATCTGGCTGAATATATTGATTGTCTGGCCGAATATCCACAAGGTAAGTAATGCCCCTGCGAGGGCCAGCGGAACAGTAAACATTATGATGAGCGGATCACGGAAACTCTCAAACTGACCTGAAAGGGTGAGGTAAATAAGAACAAGAGCAAAAATGAAGATGAGCATAAGATTGCCTGCACTTTCGGCAAAGTCGGCTGAGGTACCGGTTAGAGCAGTTAAAAAGGTTTCATCAAGTACTTTGTCTGCAACTTCATTCATGGCATCGATTCCGTCACCCAAAGTATACCCTTCGGCTGTTGAAGCCGAAATAGTAGCTGATGAATACCTGTTAAATCTTAATAATTGTGGTGGCAGACTCTCCTGCCGGAAGCTGACAAAACTTTCCAAGGCAATCATTTCGCCTGTTTCGGTTCGGACCTGTATACCGGAAATATCCTGCGGTGTAGAACGCTGGTGTCTTTCAGCCTGAGCAATAACAAAATACTGTTTTCCATCGCGGATAAAATAACCGACCCTTTGCTCACTGAAAAAGGTTTGCAGGGTTTCGGCAATATCTCTGACCGTAATTCCCAAATCAAATGCTTTATCGCGATCAATATCCAGCACCAGTTCAGGCTTGGTAAACTTAAGATCGACATCCACCACATCAAGGGCAGGATGCTGGCGGGCTTCACGCAGAAAAATAGGAATATACTCTTCGAGCTTTTGCAGGTTAGGAGCCTGCAGCACAAACTGCACCGGCAAACCACGGGATCCTCCCTGCTGCACTCCGATGGTGGGCTGCTGAACAACAAAACTGCGCGCCATAGTATAATTAGCCAGAGGCCGGCGCAATTCATTGGCCAGATCCATTTGTGTTTTATCACGTTCACCCGGGGGCTTAAGCATAACCCTCACAAATCCACTGTTTACTGATATGGAAGCACCAAAACCGGGTGAGGTTACCGAAAGAAGATATTCCTTTTCGGGAAGGGTATCAATTAATTCAATAAGACTTAGTTGATAAGCATCCATCATTTCATAAGACGTACCTTCAGGTGCTGTTGATATTATGGTAAAACCACTCTTATCATCCTGGGGAGCCAGTTCCGACTGAAGATTTGTAAAAAGCAGATAAATGCCAATTCCCATTATTGCTACCACCGGAAAAGCAATAACACGGTATTTCATAAACCGGTTGAGCCAGCCGGGGTAATGATTCAGGATATAGTCAATAGGAAGTCTTATATATCGCAGAAAGCGATATTCATTATCAGATTTTTTCAACATCCGCGAAGAGAGCATTACTGTAAAGGTGAGCGATATAAAGGTA
>CAYXIT010000093.1:0-13353 GCA_964465275.1 uncultured Bacteroidales bacterium
TTGATAAAATTGATAATCAGTCTCAACCATTATCTGATCATACAACGGATAATCTGATAACAGATCACTGAGCCCTGATGCCATTTTTTTAAAATATTCATTAAGTTGCTCCGTGGTTTCAAAACAACCATTATTGAAATAGCCCTTTACATCCAACGAAAGATAAGAAGTCTTTTCCATTTCCGACATTAGCAGAAGTATTTCTTCGAGGGGAGTTACAGTAAAAGAGACGTTTTCTGTTTCCAGATTTCTGATCTCATAATCAGATGATTGTGGAATACACAAAAGATTTTGGTGGTTTTCAGGAAGATTTGCATCGTGAAACAACCATAAAGTACCATCTTTACTGCATTGAATATCGACTTCTGCCCCGTCTAATTTCTCAAAAGCATTATGCACAGATTCATATGTGTTTTCCTGAAAATCAGATTGCTGTGAAGTACCGCTACCTCTGTGCCCTAAAATCAAAGTTCTTTTTTTAAGGGGTTCTTCATTTCCTGTCTTGCATGCCTGAAAGTTAAAAAACAGGATAATGAGAACAACAAATAACCAATATTTTTTCATACCCACTCAACTTAATTATTAATGGCATTATCATAAATAACATCGAATGTGCAAACGTATTGATTCAATGCCTTAAAGATTTGAATCCTTTCTTCCATCAATTGAATTTCTACAGAATTATCAATTGGTGTTAAATTTAAATCATTCCCAATCTGGTATAATCTTCCTTCAGAGTAAAACAAATCATTATATAATAATTCATCAATGTTCCTGTTTACCCTCATTAGGGGAATAAAATTTTTACTTTGGAAAACCGATGATGTATCTAATTGTCGTCCAATCCAGGGCACCCATCTGGGAGTTTCAATTTTAAAATTATTTTTTAATAAACCAATTATGGTTGGAGTAATATCTGCGGCCGAAGATACGCCGGGAAAGACCTGATGCTTTTTTACCATTGGAGAATAAATCATCATCGGGACATGATATTTTTCAATAGGACTAAAATCAGAAATTGCCATGTGATGATCGCCCATAATTACAAATATCGTATTATTGAAACCTGGTCTTTTGGAATAATTAAAAATCAATTGATTAATTGCATTATCTGCATATAATATAGTGGCAAAAATCATCTCCCTTTTCAAATAAAACTCCATATCACTCTCTTTTATTTCCATAGTTTCCAGATGATTATGGAATTTTTTTATCCACCTTCCCTCATCAGGCGGGAACATGGGGAAATGCATGCTTAGCGTCATATAAACATCTAACCGGGGTTGTTGGCCAATAGAATCCAGTATTTCCATCGCTCTCAGGTAAACCGCATGATCTGGATAGCCCCAGGAAAAACCTCTTACTGACTCCTGAATTTTTTCGTAGTTATCCCCAAACTTTTTATCTGTTAAAATATTCTGAAACTTTAAGCTATCCAAAAAAATATTCATTTTATCAAAATTTATCCATCCCCCATAAAAGAAGTTATTCTGGTAATCAGCTCGATGAGTTATTTCCGGGAAAGAAATAAATTCAGGATATGGCCCCTCCTCGGCAAGGGCCATAAATCCTTTCTCACCATAAGGCAAGGATGCTAAGGTAGAGGGCAAAACACCAAATGTCCTTTCGGAAGTTGAAAGAAAATTTTCCCAGTATAAACTTTTGCCAGCCAGTGAATCCAGAAAAGGCGTAAAACTTCCGTATTCAGCTCCGGGACCTGAAAACTTCCTTGAAAGGCTTTCAACAATGATAAAAACAATATTGGGATTTTCATTATTAAATTCAAAATATTGCCCCAATACGTCTTTTTGTGTTTGTTGCCTTAAAAAAGGATATTGGGGGGTTAAATACCTGAAATCCCTGTTTTGTTTTTGAAATTGCTTTGACGTCTTGATAATATCGGATTTGGATAGTTCCAGAGTACTATGATAGTTTTCCCATATACTGCTGCCCAAATAAAGAATTTTATTCACCCGTTGATAATAACTTCGATTCTCTGAGAACGCTTTGATGTCGGGGATAATAAAACTATTAAAAATTGCAGCAGTGAAGATTATGAATAACGGATACATGAGGTTTCTTACAGAGAGGGCGTTTATTTTATAAACAAAAACAATGCAGGTTACTAAGACAGCAATAACCAAAAAACCTCTTGCAATCATAAAAGCATTAAGTTCAATCGAAGATGAGGTTATGTATACTATATCGCTCCACGAATAAATAAGCAAAGACTGGTCAAGAGGAATCATTGTTTCATAGTAATACTCATTTAATCCAAGGGATAAGAGGGTGAGAATGGTAATTACAATAATATTGAAAATTGATAAAAACTTCTGATATCGCTTAGGGAATGCAGCAAATAAGATGATAAAGAACAAACCTACAAACGAGGCAAATAACAAGTCGTTTAAAATCCCGAATGATAAATCCTGAAATATGAAAGGAACACCATCATTAAGGAAATATAAGTATTCTGTTAATCTGAGAATTAGTAGTGTAAAAAAGAATACTACGGTGATTTTTACTGGTAAATCTACTTTGAGAAAAGTTTTGGCAAACGTTGAACGTATAGTATTTTCAGACATAATTAAAATAGAAGCTTATAAACCTATAAACTAAAAAATGTGCCCCATCTTATTCTTCTTCGTATCAATATATACCTTACAATGCGGACCTGTAGGTACAATAATAGGAACATTTTCAGTAATTTCGATTCCGTAGCCTGACAGGCCGGTTCTTTTGCTGGGATTGTTGGTGATCAGACGAATTTTGGTTACGCCCAGTTTCCTGAGAATTTGTGCACCGATGCCATAATCACGTTCATCGGCTTTAAACCCCAGCTCAATGTTGGCTTCAACCGTATCCAGCCCTTTCTCCTGCAGGTGATAAGCTTTAAGCTTGTTTAGTAAGCCTATACCTCTGCCCTCCTGGTTCATATAAAGTACCACGCCTTTACCTTCGGCTTCAACCATTTCCATGGCTTTATGCAACTGGCCACCGCAGTCGCACTTGCACGAACCAAAAATATCACCGGTTACACATGACGAATGCACCCTTACCAGCACTTCTTCGCCTGGTTCCCAGGTTCCTTTGGTAAGGGCGAGATGCAATTTACCGTTGGTGGTTTGTTTGAAAGCAGTTATTTTAAAATGTCCCCATTCTGTGGGAAGGTCAACGGTGATCTCCTGCTTAATAAGGCTTTCGGTTTTAATGCGGTAAGCAATAAGGTCTTCAATAGAAATGATTTTCAGATTAAATTTCCGGGCAATCTTCATCAATTCTGGCAGTCGTGCCATTGAACCGTCTTCGTTCATGATCTCTACAATGACCCCGGCAGGAGGAAAGCCGGCCAAGCGCGCCAGATCGATAGCAGCCTCGGTATGTCCTGCCCTTTGCAGCACCCCTCCCTCACGTGCACGTAAAGGAAAAATATGACCGGGACGACCCAGGTCATGAGGTTCCATATTTTTATCGGCAAGTGCTTTGATGGTTTTGGCACGGTCAGATGCGGAAATACCGGTCGTACATCCATAACCGATCAAGTCAACCGACACAGTAAAAGGGGTTTCATGTAATGCTGTGTTGTGCGGTACCATCAGGTTAAGATTCAACTGCTCGCAACGCTGCCTGGTAATAGGTGCACATATCAAACCACGCCCGTGCGTGGCCATAAAATTTACGATCTCAGGGGTTATATTTTCTGCAGCTGCTATGAAATCTCCTTCATTCTCACGATTCTCATCGTCAACAACTATAATTACCTTTCCCATCCTGATGTCTTCTATAGCATCTTCAATACGATCGAATGCTATTTTATCAGGCTTGATTTCGTTGGGTTGGTTTCCAGACATTTGATTCAATATTTTTTAAGGATTTAAAAAAACCTATAAGTAAAGCAAGGTTCATACTGTAAAAATGCGTTATAAAACGCAGCAATCTGAAATGAATGTGTAATTTCTTCAGCAAAATATCCAGCAAAGGTAGCAATAACAAAAAAGTGTGTGCAAGTAAAACATAAAAATAAAAACGACTGTGCAATGATAAAACAATATTGGCAATGAAAGCCAGCAAAAGGAAGAATGGTCCGATCCAGCGCAATGCCTTATGTGAAATAAAACAAAATGAAAGCCCTTTGGTTTTATGCCATAACATATCGGAGAATTTTTTCAGATTCTGAAAGTTTCCGGTTGAAATCCTTACTTTCCTTTTAAATTCATCCTTCAGGTTGTTAGAGATATCTTCATATACAATGGCATTGAGGTTATTAATGCACTTGTAACCCTGCTCCAGCACTTTCATATTGATATAAAAATCATCAACCAGGAAGTTTTTGGGGACAGGCGAATATAATTCCCTGCGAACGGCAAAGCAACCGCCAAAGGGGCCCATCATGGTTCCCCATAAAATACTTTCGTGCTGCTTAATATATACTTCACGTGAAATATAGGCCCTTTCCTGAAATGAAATACCACTATGGTGCATGTTTGTATTTACCATGCGTGTATCTACCAGACCTGTGGCAGGGTCTTTAAAATATTTTACCAGTTCGAAAAGAGTTGCTTCCTCAAGCATTACATTGGCATCGGTAAGGATAATAATTTCACCTGAAGATTTCTTATACAGGTCGTTTATTACATTTCCTTTGCCCCTGCGCTGCGAAAAGTGAAAGAACTTCAAACCCGGAAAACCGGGTAAAAGCTTTTCAACAATGCTTTGAGTTGCATCAGTTGAATTATCTGAGCCGATAAGCACTTCAAGCTTGTTTACCGGGTAACTTGTATTGTAGATACTCCTGATCTTCTCTTCAATAACTTCCTCTTCATTGAAAGCAGCAATAAGCAGACTTACATGCGGAAGATCTGAACCGACAGCCTTATAGGTATCTTTTTTTATTTTCTTCCCCCGCGAAAGCAGCGAAATTATAAGTGGAAATACCAGGTAAGAGTAAAAGATTACAGCAATGCTGATCCAAAAAACAACTTTGACTACCCAAAAGACGACAGGATATTCTGCTAACATTTTTTCAGCTGTTTTTGGTAAAAGTCAGCAAGCGATGCCGAAATTTTATGGTTATCAAAATTGTCACCTACAAACTGTGTGGCATTATGTCCGATCTCATCAAACAATTCCTTGTTTTTAATAAGAATGTTTACTTTAGATGCAAAATAAGCCGGATCATCTTCGATAAGAATATTTTCACCATCCGTAACAGGTATTCCTTCGGCTCCGATGGTTGTGGTAACAATAGTTTTGCCAAGGGCCATTCCTTCAATTACTTTTACCCTCATGCCACTGCCCGAAAACAATGGTGCAATCATGATGGCATGATCCCTTATAAAAGTATGGGCATCATCAATCTCCCCGTGATAAACAACTCCCTCTTTTGATAAAAGTAGTTTTTCGAGCCATAAAGGAGCATTACGTCCGGCAACATGAAATCTGAGGCCTGGGTTTGTTGCAACAAGATTATCCCATACCTTTTCCAGGAACCACACAACCCCTTCCTGGTTAGGAAACCAATCGAGTGTTCCGATAAAAAAAACATAGGAAAACTTACTGTATTTGATTGTGTATTCAGGTGCGAAACATCATAACCGGCAGGTACTACAAATGCAGGGCGGGTATTGCCCAGTTCAAAATATTTTGATGCATCTCTCTTGGTAATGGGAAGCAAAAGATCGTAAGAGTTCATGATACTCATCTTAAATCTTTTGATCCGCCGGGAAAGTTCCCGGAAATAAAATCTTTTGAATAAAGATCGTTCCTGCGCTGCAGTGCGTTCCCATATCTCATGCTCAATATTATGTGCTCTTAAAGAGATCAATGCCTTACTGTGTTCTCTTATGGTTTTAATGTACCAGGACATATAAAGCCCTTCAAGCTGAATTACATCAAACTCCTTTTCCTGCAAAAGCTTTGTAAGTGATTGTGCGAAATCTTCATTAAAAAATCTGACGGCATTGTATGGTAAACGAGAGAAAAACAGATTTTTTAACATTGCTCTGTGGCATATTTCAGTATCTACTTTTACGTCACGTATATCGATGTTGTCTTTCAGAGTATCGGGTAACTCATCAAGGTTAGTGTAATGCTTGCTGGTATTCATACCCAGCAGGGTTATTTCATGTCCCAGCGAATGAAGACCCAGAGAAATATTCAATGTGGCAATGGCTCCGCCGTCTTTGGGCGGGTAGGGAATCTTATTGGTTAACTGTAAAATCTTCATTCGCTTTTTGCTTGCAAAAATATCAGTATTAGCTGAATTTTACTCCCGGCTTTCATTTTTTTCAGGTTTTCTCAATTTCCGGAATATCCTGAAATTATTAATTTTAATCTTGCTCAAACGTGCCAGATAGGAGTCCATATCAAGTACTGCCGAATCGGTACTTGCTTTGAGGGTAAGCAAAACAGCAATGGGCAGTAAAAATACATTTGCTATCCACATGCCTTGCCATGCTTCCAGCACCCCTTCTCTTGCAAACTTTTCTCCCGTCATTGACATAACATGAAACAATACAAAAAACAGAACAGAAACCACAACAGGCAGACCGAACCCACCTTTACGTATTATGGCCCCCAGCGGAGCACCAATCATGAAAAGTACAAAGCAGGCAAATGATAATGTGAACTTTCGGTGGAATTCTATTTCATAGCGCGCAAGGGTTCGTCTTCGCTGGCGGAACTCTTCGTGTGACAACTGGCCGCTTTCTTTCAGTTGCCTTACGGTACCCATTGCCTGATCAATGATCAGGCGCTGGTAACCGGCATCTTTTTCATAAAAAACATCAGGCTCAACAGCATCTTCACGCAAATGCATTCCTGCCCGGTCTGCACTATCCAGGGTCTGATAAAAATACAAACGAGACATAGTATTCTTAAGGAACTCATCTTCCCGGCTGGAAATGGTTGTTTTTATTGTATCTTCGAATTGCACCAGTTGTGAAATATTCAGCATCCTGAAATTCGATCTGAACAGATCTTCGTCAGTACGTGCCAGGTCAAAACCACTCAGGTCAAACTTCCTGACCTGCTTATCAAAATAGGTGCGTTGAAATTCACGTGAACGATCGCGGCTGTCTTCGGGCTGCATATCCTGGTAATTGGAACCATTGTGCAATGTAAGAATCAGGAATTGCTTGTCTTCGGTCAGACTCATATTGCCCCATTCGGCAAGGGTAATATTCACATTGCCCCTGCGATCGGTATGATCATAAATCTTAATGTTACGCAATATGTTGCCATCATCTTCCTTTTGTTCTACCTTAATAACAAAATTGTCAATCCCCTTGTAATAAACACCTTCAATAATATTAAAAGCCGGTCGTTGTTGTCTTATATCATATAACAACGAACCAAATTTCAGATTGGCCACAGGCAAAACATTGTTGGAAAAATAAAATGCCGCGAATACAAGAACCACAGAAACCACCACCAGGGGCCACATAATTCGGGTAAGAGAAATTCCCGCCGATTTTAGTGCCACCAACTCATAATTTTCACCCAAACTACCCAGGGTCATTATGGAAGAAAGCAGTATTGCAAGGGGTAATGCCAGGGGAACAAATGTGGCCGAAGCATAAAAAATAAGCTCGGATATGATATACCACTCAAGCCCCTTACCTACCAGGTCGTCAATGTATTTCCACAGGAATTGCATCAGTAAAATAAATAATGCAATAAAAAAGGTCATTACAAAAGGACCAATGTAGGTTCGTAATACCAGGCTATGCAGTTTCTTCATCCTGATGAGAATGTGGTGTTTACAGATTTCCTTTAACGTTTACATCTGTTATAATGACTCAACGGTTTTTACTTCATTTTATTTCTGACCAGTAAGAACTGAAATTTACAACAAATGCGGAAATCAGTGCAAAGATACAATTCATAAAATATTTAGCATGAAAAAAACCTGTTCGAAAAAACTCTGAAAGTTCGTTAACCCGAAACACTCTGACAGAATTCTCGTGAATTTTAACAAATTCAACAATAATCACCTTTTCTGGTTATAATAAACTTGTAATTTTGCAGACAAACTTATTTTCACATTATCTGTTTATTAAATTAGTTACTTAAATATATTACACTATTGATATCACAATGCAAAACATCATCAAAATCAAATTTTTACGATCTGCATTCACTATTCATTCGCTATACATCGCAGGCGTAGCAGTTTTATTTTCACTGATGTTATCATGTGCCCCCGCACAAAAGTTTCCTGAATTTTCAGCAAAAAAAATACATCATTTTGAAATGGTCAGGATTGGTGGTATAAAACAAGCCATACTAATCAATGGCAACCACGCAAACAATCCTGTGATGGTTTTTTTGCACGGTGGGCCCGGTTTCCCGATGTTGCCTTTCGAACCCTATACAGAATTTATGCGTCAGCTTGAAGATCATTACACCATTGTTTACTGGGAACAAAGAGGCACGGGGAAATCCTTGCCCAGAAATATTGACAGGGAAAGCATGAATCTTGAACAGTTTATAAGTGACACCCGTGAAGTTGTCGATTTTACAAGAGATTACATGGGAGTAGAAAAAGTATATTTATGGGGACACTCCTGGGGAAGCAATATTGGAGCAATCTACGCTTCCAGATATCCTGAAACAATTCATGCATACATTTCTACCGGTCAAAGCGTAGATCCTTTCAGTAATGAAAGACTTGCCTATGAATTTGTGAAAAAAAGGGCAACAGTTGACAACAATCGCAGGGCCCTGAATCAACTCGCTGCCATTGATTCATTACCAGAGAATTATACGTTAGAAGATGCCCTTACTGTAAGAAAATGGGTTTTCAGGTACGGGGGTATCGTATATGAAAATCGCGATGAAAGACCGTATGTTGATCCCAGAGAAATTATAACCATTCTTACCACTCCTATCTATTCACTTGGCGTAAGGCTTAACTTATTACGCAACCCCTACTTTAGCGCTGAAGCGCTATGGGATGAACTTATGGAGATCAATCTATTTGAGCAGGCACCAAAAATAGATGTTCCTGTTTTTTTCCTGGTGGGCCGACATGATATAATCGTTTCGCAAGTCCTTGCATGGAAATATTTTGAAGAACTGGAAGCTCCAAAAGGGAAAAATATCATCTGGTTTGAAGAATCAGCCCACAGACCCTTTGCAGAGGAGCGGGAAAAATTCCAGGAAGTAATGAAAAAAATTAAACATGAATACACCCATGATGGGATTACCATTGAATCCAGTCCATCCCTGCCGTAATAAACTTTTTCATACAAAAAATAATTCCTGTATGAAAAGAAAACGCCCGGAAACTATGCCGGGCGTTTTCTTTTAGTTTTGTTTTTGCAACATGAAGAGAATTACAAACAAAACATTTCAAACCAAAAACCAAAATCAAAATCAAATCAAATCAAAATCAAACCAAAATCAAACCAAAATCAAAACGTGAATATTTTTAAATTTTACTAAACTACCTGACTTAATGCCACCTTTTGTATTTTGTTAAAGATGATATCTTCATCATCATCAAGGTTGATCTGAACAATCTTTATATCAGGAAACCGGTTTACCAGATATCCCATCAGTTGATGACTGAATTTTTCAGTTATCATGGGTCCTAATACCACCAGATCATGTGGAACAGACTCTACCTGTGAGCACAAATGATTATATCTTAAAGCTTTCCCAACTATCTCAATATGGGGTTTGCTTTGCAAAAGCTCAATTATGCCATTGAGCATAATATCGCTGCTTTCGGCTATGATGACTCGGCAATAGATCATATCATTAATAATTTTTACCAAAGGTAAATGCCGGAACAAATTCTTAAAACCGTATTTTTACGCGAATTTCAATAGCGGATTACGGAAAATAAACAGTGTAAATTACTTTATATAATTACAGATAAAATTGTATATCACTCATACACAGTATATTAAAAATTATTTTTCGTATAAAAAAACAGGTCTGCAGAATGCACCTGCAGACCTGTAACCCATAAAACGAGTAATAGAATATCCTGTTCTTTAAATTTCTATGATCTTATTGCGAATGGCAAATTTTATTAACTCAACGGAGTTTTTCATATTCGTTTTTTGCAGAATATGATTCTTATGCGATTCAATGGTACGTACACTCAAAAACAGCTTATCTGCAATTTCAGAATTATTAAAACCTTCGGCAAAAAGCTGCAACACTTCCAGTTCTCTTTTGGTAAGCTGGGGCAAAACATTTGTACTTTTTTGCCGCTTGTTGGCATAATTCTTTACTATTTCATCTGAAATGGTTGAGTGAAAATAATTCTTTCCTTTTGAAACGGTTTCAATGGCTTCCACAAGCTCTTCTGAAGAAACATCTTTTGGAACATAACCATCTGCACCCGCATCAATAGCATCTGAAATGTTGTTATAATCAGAATGCATAGAAAGAATAAGGATCTTAATATCAGGATATTTCTTTTTAATTGCATCGGTCAACTCAATACCTGACATTTCCGGCATAGTAATATCCAGCAGAATTACTTCGGGGGTTACGGTTTTAAGCATTTCAAGTGCATCTTTTCCACTATGCGCCACACCTACTACTTTAATATCCTTTGCTCCCTTAAGGAACAAATCGATACAATCTGTAACCAGTTTATGGTCGTCAACAATTATTACTTGTATTGTATTTGCCATTTTATCTCGTTTTGGGTTTTGGTTCTTAAGTAAAATATCCTTTATCGCAAAAAATAAAGGGATATTATAAAGCAAAATAACGATAACTTTCTTAAATATGCAAAAAATTCTTTATCACATACCCGTAAATTCATATTAAAGATCATTCTTTATTAAATAAAGTTGCTGTTGGCTGTGCAGTGGGCATAACAAGCATATCATTGATATTTACATGCTCAGGTAGCCTGGTACAGAAATAAATGCATTCTGCTATATCTTCTCCTCTAAGGGGTTTGTAGCCTTTGTATACATTTTCGGCCCTATCTTTATCTCCTTTGAAACGCACCTGGGAAAATTCGGTATTAACTGCTCCCGGGTTAACCAGGCTCACCCTGATGTTATAGGGCAATAATTCCATGCGCATTGACTGACTCAAACTTTCGACTGCATGCTTGGTTGCGCAGTAAACATTTCCTTTCAGGTAAGTTTCTTTGGCAGCAATACTGCCAATATTGATAATTTGACCCTTACCCCGGCTGATCATTTTCGGTATAACAGCTTTACTCACATATAATAAGCCCTTTACATTGGTATCAATCATTTGCTCCCAGTCATGGGTATCTCCATCATGTATGTCGGATAATCCTAAAGCCAGCCCGGCATTATTAATCAAAATATCAATTGCCGCCCATTCTTCTGACAAAGATGAAATCTGATGATTAACGCTTTCCTTATCTCGCACATCAAACACCAGGGTTTTTACCTTTACTTTATAATCTTTTTCAAGTTTTGTTGCAAGCTGATTGATCCTGTCTTTTCGCCGGGCATTAATGATCAGGTTAAAACCTTCCCTGGCGTATTTAATTGCACAAGCTTCACCAATGCCACTGCTGGCACCTGTAATAAACACAATTTCTGAACCTGGAGATGACATAATTTTTCTGAGTTAATATGCTGCATTATGTATTCTAAATTGTGTATACGGTCGGATTAAAAAAAGGTTTTATCCCCTGAATGAATATTTTACTACTGGGAAGAATGCATGTTTTTTATACCCGGCAGTCTGGAAGCATGAATCCATGCCAGCCATAAAAAGGGTAGCGCCAGAATTTTATACCTTACAATAGCCCCATGCAGTGGAGTTACCATGCCAACAAAACCCATCAAAAGCAATGAGAAGCCAAGTGCCAGCCACAAAACAGGATTTTTCTGAATACACTTTTTATCTGTATATATCATTGCATAAATAACCAAACTCCAGATGATAAGGTTTTCAAGTGCAGCAAATCCTACAAAAACAGAATAGACTTCCAGGGGATGAGGCCTGAAAAGAGTGTTAAATAAACCTTTCCCAAATTCGGAAAAAAATGACCAGAACCCGGATTCAAGATAACGCTTATGAATAATGCTTCCGGCATCCTGAGCCAAAGCATGATCAACAAAATCATTTTGCTTTTGTGCGATGATTTCCGTAAGATCGGGTATAGAAGTAATCCATTTTGTAAGAAACAAAAACAAAGTAAACACGGAGATTACGAAGGCATAAGTAAACAATATGCGCGATACTTTATATTTACGACTCACATAAAAAGAAATTGCACAGGGCAGCCATATTGCCAGGGTGTAAGGTTTTAGCAAAACCAACAAAAAACTGAAGAATACCAGGGATAGTATATTCCTTAAAACAGATCCGGATTGGTTTATCAGCTTGTCGGAATAGTACACCCAGAAGCCGAAAGAAAATATCAGCAATCCTTCCTTTAGTATGCCTGAACCCCAGAACAATAATCCTGGAAAAAGGAAAATCCCCCATGGTAACCAAGGTATTCGATGAGTATCGGTATACCTGAGCATAAACCTGTAAATGGCCACCAATCCGCTCAGTGATAAAAAATTGATGAAAATATTGTGTACATGAAGATACCCGAAAGAAAATATACCCACCAAGGCATTAAACCTGATCACCAGCCTGTTATCATTATAAACCGGCGATTCCCATGATCTAAACCAGGAATCCATCTTTTCATAATACTGAAACAAATGATCAGCCGATGACTGTATACCGGTGAGCATCCTCAGGAAATCAATCGGGTTCTCCTTTGCTGCCCCAAACATAACCATTCCATCCCTGAAATACTTATGAAAGTCGGCAATCTCAAGATCATAATACCAGGTGTAGATCAGGATCATGGATATTCCGGCAATTACCTTTAATGCAAAGAAAATTACCAGCATTCTGAAAGAAATACCCGGTATCTGCCTGAAAAAAGGAATTTTATACAAGGCCAGGCAAAACAATAAGAAGTACAGGATAGTCAGCAGGATCTCCATACCATTATTTTCAGGCAAAGATAGGTTTATTAGTATTTATTTTGATAACTGCACCTGAACTTTACACAACAGATTAGTGTTATTGCTGGTAAAATACATTATGAAAACAATAATTCAACTTATATTGCCGATTTTGTTTGTTGCAGTAACATCATGTAACAGTCCGGCAGAAAAAAAACAGGAAATAATGGATAGTAACATGAATAATAATTTTGAATATGCTACCCTTGGCGGGGGTTGTTTCTGGTGCATCGAAGCAGTTTTTTCGGAAGTCAGGGGCATAAATGCTGCCATTAGTGGCTATAGCGGTGGTACGATTAAAAACCCTACGTATCGCGAAGTTACTTCAGGAAGAACAGGTCATGCCGAAGTTGTACAATTGCAGTTC
>CAYXIT010000094.1:0-1860 GCA_964465275.1 uncultured Bacteroidales bacterium
GTATGGGATATAAGGTGTTGGGTTTGGGGTCCCTGAGCTTGTCGAAGGGAGCCTGTTGAAGGGAGCCTGGTTTGTTTCCCTCACGCAAAGCCGCAAAGGAAGCGCAAAGCACGCAAAGAAACCAGAATCCCTGCGCAATCTCCGCGCTCTCCGCGACTCAGCGGTTCCATCCTCTTATTTTCTCATTTTCTTACTTTCCTACTTTCCTACTTTCCTACTTTCTTAATTCCTTATATGCCCTATATAGTTAAAAGCCACGGATGCACGGATGGAATTTTTTTCAGCAAAGAAATTGTTATCAAAATCAAAAAATATATTAATTTTATGAACTGAAAGTTTTAATAAAACAAACCTTTGGTTTATGAAAAGAAATTCCGGTTTTATTCTGGAAGTGTATAAAGATAAGCGTACGGTGTTTACTTTCAATGATTTAGGACTTTTGCTTGGCGAATCAGATAAAGATAAGCTGAAGCAGAAGGTAAATTATTACGTACGCAATAATATGATATTGAATATCCGCAAGGGTATCTATGCCAAGGAAAATTACAATCCCGAAGAGCTGGCCTGTAAAATATTTACTCCTGCCTACCTTTCCCTGGAGTATGTTTTGCAGAAAGCAGGAGCCATATTTCAGTATTCAGGAAAGTTCACACTGGTAAGTTATCTCAGCAGAAGCATAAAAGCCGGTGACAACATATTCGATTACAGGAGAATCAAAGAACCTGTGCTGATCAACACTAAGGGTATCAACCGACTCCCGGCTGATATCAACATTGCATCACCTGAGAGGGCATTTCTTGATATCCTGTACCTTGATAAGGAATTTTATCTGGATAATCCCGCGGCACTTGACAAGAAAAAGATCATCAGTATTTTACCTGCATATAATTCAAAAGCTTTGACTGAGCGTGTCAGGAAATTTATTTCAAAATAAATCAAATAATCATTTTTAACTATTGCTGCAAAATGGTAGAAATCAACAAACATAAATTTTTCCTGGTCCAGTTGTTAAAGGACATATACACTGATCTGAGCCTTGCAAATCTTCTTGGCTTTAAAGGTGGAACTGCCCTTATGCTGTTTCATGATCTACCCAGGTTTTCGGTTGATCTTGATTTCAACCTGCTTGATAACACCAAAACAGATTTTGTTTACGGGAAAATAAGAAACATCGTTTTGAGCTACGGAAAAATAAGAGATGAAGCAAAAAAACATTATGGAATGATCATCGTTCTTGATTACGGACAAGCAGAACGGAATCTGAAGATCGAAATCTCAAACCGTGAATTCGGAGATCATTATGAAGTAAGAAATTATTTGGGGATACCTGTAAAGATCATGCAGTTGCCCGATATGTTTGCACACAAACTTTGTGCACTACTTGACAGAAATGTGCTTACCTCCCGCGATATTTTTGATTGCCATTTTCTGATGCAGAAAAGAACTCCCCTGAACAAAGAAATCATTGAGAAACGCATGAAGATGGATCTTTCTGACTACCTTCAAAGGTGCATTGATACGATAGAAAAGATGAATGAAAAAAGAATGCTCAGCGGACTGGGTGATCTGATGGAAGAAGAAACAAAGAAGTTTGTAAAAACCCGTCTTAAGCAGGATACTATTGCTCTTTTACGGATGTACAGGGAGTTTCCTATTTTAACAGAAAGTTGATGGGTTTAGGATTTGGGGTATGGTGTGCGTGGTCCCTGAGCCTTTCGAAGGGAGCCTGTCGAAGGGAGCCTGGCATGTTTGCCTCACGCAAAGCCGTAAAGGAAGCGCAAAGCACGCAAAGAAACCCATATCTCCGCGCAACTCTGCGTTCTCCGCGACTCAGCGGTTCCCTCAACTTTACTTTCCTAC
>CAYXIT010000094.1:1870-11658 GCA_964465275.1 uncultured Bacteroidales bacterium
GCGGTTCCCTCCCCTTACTTTCCCATTTTCTTACTTTCCTACTTTCTTAATTCCTTATTTGCTTAAAACCAGCACAATCAGATTGTAATTGTATTGCAAGAAAAGCTCCAAACCTCATAACTTTATTTTTCTGGATAAATGACTGATATTTCCGGTTAAAGAAAATAAAAACTTCTGATAATACATTTTTTCTTTGTTTTAATCACTCATATATATTAAATTTGGTATTCGTAAATCCGTTAGGAGGAACTTCTCCCAATTTTTGCCTCTTACATGGTTTGGAAATATAATGCGGTCTTTAGTTTATCAATAGATATACTTCAACTTATACCCTTGAGAATTTTCTTACAAGGTAAAAGACCCAATCCCGCAAGGGATTTTCGACATGCTCCGCATGCCTGCGTTATTTTGATGAAAAGCAATTCAAACTGATTATTTTTTACATCCTTCCCGGTGAATGATGATCTTGTTGGCACAGATCATTTTACATTCTTTTATTGTTGCCGGAAATTGCCATGGCTGATAACCGGCCGCCGGAATCCGGAAGTTCTGATAAAAATAATACAAAAAAAAGCCATATGAAACGAATTATTTTACTCATGCTCTGCCTTGGGGTTAGTGTAGTTTATGCTACCAGCTGGCGATTGAACAACAACCCTGCTGTTAATGCCGATTTTACCTCCTTCCAGGCCGCCCACGATGCGGCTGAGGCCGGTGATACTATTTATGTGGAAGGAAACGGCCATGAAGCCCATTATGGCAACATAACGATTTCAAAAAAGTTGATCATGATCGGGCCAGGTTATTTTTTAAGTGAAAATGATTCAACCTATGCTAATCCTGTTTTTGCAAGATTTCTGAGCATATATATTCAACCAACCGCAGCTGGAACCGAAATTTACGGTTTATATATTTATACCGTAGATAGCAACACCAATCAACTTAGGATACGGGCTTCAGATGTAATCATTTCCAGAAACTACTTTTTTCCTTCTGGGAACAACAGCATTCTTTTAGATGGCAATATTGAGAATGTTGCCATCATTCAAAACTATGGCTATACAATCACAATATCTTATGGAGTAGCCGCAACCAATGTTTTGATAAGCAATAACTTTTTGGAACAAAAAATCACATTAAATAATCTTTCAAACGGAATTATTAACAATAACGCAATCAGGCAAGGATTAACCAATGTTCATAACTCTCAAATAAAAAACAATATCATTTTTGCATCAGGTGAATTTGACGCTCTTAGCGTTAATAATGCCGGGAATTACATTGCCTACAACCTGGTTTCAGCAAATTTGGTATCAGGAGGCAACTATGGTCCGGGAAATATTGGGAATATGGATATGAGCACGGTCTTTGTTGGCTATCCCACCCAGGGGAATTACAGCAATGATGGACGTTGGCAACTGAAAGAAGACAGCCCCGCCATTGGCGCCGGCGAAGGCAACATCGACTGCGGAATATTTGGTGGATCCCTGCCTTACGTGCTTTCGGGTTTGCCGGCAATACCCCGCATTTATGAAGCCATTGTGCCCACTGCGGGCTCAACTTCATCCGGTCTTCCGGTGATCATAAAAGCCAAATCGCAAAACTAAGAATCATGAAACGGCTGATCGTAATGTTTTGCTTCTGGATGACCTGGCTGCCACTTTTTGGCCAGGAGATCATCCAGGCTGAATATTTCATTGATGAGGATCCCGGTTATGGAAACGCCACCCCTATTGCTGTAGCAGTCGGAACGGATGTGGAAATGAATTTTACTATTCCACCGGGCGACATTGGTTTTGGCATTCACACTTTATGTGTCAGGGTAAAAGACAGCAATGGCAAATGGTCGCAGACTTTCCGGCGCATTTTCATAGTGCAACAATTGTCATCTGATCCGGATTTTCCCGTTTCGAAAATGGAATATTTCTTTGATGAAGACCCGGGCTTTGGGCAGGGTATGCCCATTGAAATCCAGTCCGGGGACGATATTACGGTGGCTGTTGAAATCCCCCTTTCGTCCTTACCAGAAGGCCTGCATACCCTATACGTGCGCGCCAGAGACGATAATGGCAGTTGGGGATTGGTTTTTTACCGTTCGTTCCTGAAATTCTTTGCATCTGAAGATGAACCCCTTGTATCCCGTATGGAATATTTTGTGAATACCGATCCCGGTTTTGGCAACGGGGTAGCCATTAACATGAATACCCCAAAAGATATTGCCATGAAATACTTCCTGGTAGATCCCCAATACCTGCAGCCTGGCAACAATACCCTTTATGTAAGGGCTCTTGACACCCGCGGTCGCTGGGGGCTGGTATATCACAAAACCTTTGAAGCCCTGCAGGATGAGTCCTGCGAGCCACCCAATTATCTTGCGGCCGGTGAAGTGACCGAAACAACCGCAAGCCTCGGCTGGACTGAACAGGGTCAGGCCACTTCATGGGACTTGCTTTTGGTGCCCAACGGAATGGATTACAGCGAAGACAGCGAGATTGCTCCAGGCATAGAAGCCAACCCCACTACGTTTGAAAACCTTTTCCAGGCCACCCTTTACGACTTTTATGTGCGTTCGGCCTGCACCGACGGTCAGGTAAGCCCCTGGGCCGGACCGGCACAGTTTCACACCCTTCCACTACCCACTTACCAGTTGATCCTGGCAGCCGATCCACCCGAAGGGGGAATGGTAACCGGTGAAGGGTATTATACATATGGTGAAACGGTAAACATCACTGCCACTCCCAACGAGAATTACATCTTCCTGCACTGGAGCGGAAGTACGACATATGTTGATAATAACGATACAGCATCAGCCACGGTTACCATGCCAGGTGAAGGGGTTTCGCTTACAGCACATTTTCAGCCCGTTACAGGTTCAGAGAATCCGGATGAGAACGGTTTCAGGGTTTTTCCCAATCCTGCAGCAGACAAGCTGCATCTGCAGTTTTATAAACCTGATAGCAAATCGATACTACTGATAATCAGCAACCTGCAGGGTCAGGTCGTAGAAGAAATTGCGCTCTCAGAAACGGGATATATACAGTTTACAATGGATGTTTCATACCTTGAAACAGGGGTTTATATACTACAAATCAAGGGTGAACAGCAGTTTCCGGTTACAAAAATATTTGTTGCACGATAACATAACCCGAAAACCCATCTTACTCTGAATCTTACCGTTTTACTTTTAGGAGTATTTGTGCTGGCCATTTTTATTATATCGTTTTATTTTGTAAAACATTCCAAATTCAAAAAAGAAAACATTGAGGAGCTGGCGCTCCGGCCCGAAATTCTAACTCCGGTAATAAAAGCTCCTGCTCGCAAAGCAAAACATCATAACACAAAGGCCTGAAAGTCTGAATTACAGGATTTGCTATGCTTCGGGTACGACTATAACTCGTGCCGGGAGTTTTTTTGCTACGAATGTTTCCCTCACGCAAAGCTGCAATGAAGGCGCAAAGCACGCAATTTATAATATTCCGAACCAAAGTATCACTTTTTTTACCCGGAGAATAAGCTAAAAGTCAAAGGTTGTCGGGCAGAGGATCGTCGGTTTTTAAATATCCAGCCAGTATAAATGCTCATTTTTTCTTCTGATTCTTTGTTTTCAAGTAAAAAATACAGAACTTTCCACTCCTGATAATTTCCTTTAAGGGTTTGCTAAAACACTGAATATTAATATAATGAGTTAAATGTCGTATAAGTGTCATATCAAATACCGGCAATTAATTTGATTTATTCCCGCTTTCGTTTTAATCTTGTCCCGAATTCATTGAGTTATGAAACAACCAGAGTTAGGAAAAAAAATCTCTGAATTAAGACTTGCAAAAGGTCTGACCCAGGGAGAACTTGCTGAAAGATGCCATGTAAGCCTGAGAACAATACAGCGAATTGAATCAGCCGATGTAGTGCCACGAAGCGCGACTGTAAAATTGATTTTCTCAAGCCTTGATTATGAAATTTATAACTCATCTGGCTTCCTTTCCAATAAGCTTGAAAAGATAGCTTATTATTTTAAAAACCGGCCCGGGCAATTGTATTTATATGTACTTGATTTATTTAACTTAAAAGAAAATGTCATGAAAAAAATAACAATTTTATCAGTTATGCTACTGGCAGTTATAATTGGACTGACAGCCATATTCACTGAAACAAAGGCACAATCTGCCGAGAAGGTGCGTGAGATCATTGAACAAAACAATGAAGATTACAAGCAATGGTTTAACAGCAAACAGATTGACCAGCTGATGCAATTTTACCATGATGATGCCTGTATATTGGCAGAAGGTTGTGGTAAAGAATACATAAAGCAATCTCTTGAATCGAAGTCTGAGATGTTCATTTTTTCCGAACTGGAAACCACCGGCGTAAATGTTGCAGATTACATTGCGGTGGAGAAAGGCAGGTGGGAAATCACATTTGAAAATGGTGAAAAAATACGGGGTGAATATCTCACCGAATGGCATAAGACGGGAAAAGAATGGCTTATCGTAAACGACATATCTCAAATGATTACCTACTGAAAAGAGAGCCGGTTTACCATTAGCTTTATATCCCGAAACATTATTTTCAAAGCGCTGCAGGCAGGTATTCAGCTGCCTGAAGCGCTTTTTTTGTGCCCGTTGCAATATGAACCGGGATTGAGATTTTAACCGCAAATTCACCAGGATCGCTAAGAAACCCATATCTCTGCGCAAACTCCGCGCTCTCTCTGTCTCCGCGGTTCCCATTTTCTTATATGCCTTATAAATCCTTATATGTCTTATATGATTAAAAAGGTATGGGATATAAGGTGTTGGGTTTGGGGTCCCTGAGCTTGTCGAAGGGAGCCTGGTTTGTTTCCCTCACGCAAAGCCGCAAAGGAAGCGCAAAGTACGCAAAGAAACAAGAATCTCCGCGCAAACTCTGCGTTCTCCGCGACTCAGCGGTTCCCATCCTCCAGTCTCCATCCTCCCTTATCTGTGAATAAGTTTTGGTTGTGTGCAACTTTGAAAAAAAAACTCGCCGAAGTGTAGTTAATTTGGAATTTGATATACTAACTGAATAAACAGTTAATTTAAAACAGGATATCAAATGGAAAATTTAATCAACAATCAATGGAAAATTTTTAAGGGAGCGGGCTGGTTATTAGGAATTTTGCTCTCAATTGTAGGTGCTCTGGTAGTATTTACCTTATCGGATAGTTTTGCTGCTGCAATTTCAGCTGCTTTACCAATTGGTGTTTTTGCAGGGATTAGTTTAGAGCAAAAATTTCAAAAAGAAAATATGCAAGTTGACAATAAGAAAACTAAAATGATGATTAGTTCTTTATTATTTGGTTTTATAATTTTCTTTGCAATTTATATCATTCTACACCTTTAAAAATTCTTTTTAACTGCGTGCAAAATCAAAGAGAAATAGAAAAAGAGTTTGTGGAACAAATCCAAAAACATCAAGGGATTTTGCATAAGATTTGCTTTGTCTATTCAAATAGCAACACAGATAAGGAAGACCTATATCAAGAAATTGTTTTGCAATTATGGAAGTCGTATGCATCATTCCGAAAAGATGCAAAATTTTCAACTTGGATGTATCGGGTTGCTCTAAATACAGCAATCACATTAAACAGGAAGGCTGCGTTATTTGAAAATCAAAAGACACAACTAAGTGAAGAATATGCTATTGCAGAAGTTATAGACTATTCCGAAGACATTAAAATTCTTTATAAAGCAATTTCAAAACTTAGCAAAATAGAAAAAGCGATTATTATGCTATGGCTTGAAGAAAAAGCGTATAGTGAGATTGCTGAAATCGTCGGAATATCGGAAAAGTATGTAAGCGTAAAATTAGTTAGAAGCAAAAAGAAGCTCGCAAAATTAATCAAAATGATAAGCTGATGGAAGATTTAGATTTAAATAAATATCAATTAGCTTGGAAAAAGGAAAAATCATTTCAAGCAGAAAAACTTTCTGAAGTTGAAATTCGTAATTTTATGAAATCTGCTTCAAAAATTGTGGGGCAATACAGAAGGTCTTTAATTTTTGATATAGTTTTTAAAGGTATTTTACTCATTTCGTTTCTTTTATTAATTTTTCTTCTAAAAAATCAATCAATTGCCATTCTTGCTATTACATTTTTTGTTTTCATAGCCGCCTTTGGTATTATTTGGCAGACAAAAGTTTACAAAAGAGTTGATAAAATAAGTGTTACAAAAGAACATCTAAAAGATTTACTAAAAGCATATATTGACTTTTACACTGAACAATATATTAAATCTATATTTGTGAGTGCCTTGTCAAGCACTTTGTTTTTTCTAAGTGGCTCTCTTTTTTATCTAAACTTCAAATACGAACAAATCCCGACTTTTGAATTGGATGATTTTATTGTTTTAACCATAGGAATTATTTTAAGTTATGGTGTTAGTGCTTTTGCTCAAATAAAACAAAATAATTATCAAATTAAGCAATTGGAAAGTTGTTTAGTTGAAATTGAAGAAAATACAATTAGCGCATCAAGCATTAAAAAATATAAAACTAATAGGATAAAAAATATAGTCACGATTGGAATTGCATTGATTACAGGAGTGATTATTTTTTTGTATCTGATTTTTGGATTAAATAATTAAAAGGAAATTGAAATGAAATCACCAAAAAAGCAATGGGCAATTGCACGTACTCTTCTTTTTGTAATAATCGGATTATTGAATACCGTTTTTATAAGGCCCGAAGATATTGGGACTTGGAAGAATTATGTCGGTTATGGCGTTCTTTTATTTGCAATAGTAGATATATTTTTTCTTGTCAAACAATATTTAAAAAGAAATAACAATGAAAAATAAATACTTATTTACTTTGCTCAAAGTATTGGCGTTTGTAATTCCTTTTTATTTTGTGTTTTATGGACCCCTTCACGATAATCCAGAAAATCCCAGAATGAAGATATTATGGAAATATGTATTTTCTGGTTTTTTTGCATATGCCCTAATATTAATTATGATTAAATATTTAAAATGACTTTTAGATAATGAAAAGCAGCACACAACATCGTATTTAAAACATTTGGCAATCAGTGGGTTAACGTGCGTTTCAGCTCGTATTAAAAGTACTTGTAGCTTGACAGGAAAGTGCTTCGAAATGCCCAACGCTTCATACACCAACCGGTTGGGCAGCATAGTAGTCGCAGCTTCAAACGTTGATTGGAGAGAAAAAAGGGGGAATATTTTGTCCATAAATTCGTATCTTTCGACATTAAATGATTGACAAGGAAAACTAAGGAACTTATTAAAGAAATACAGAAACTTCCCGTCAGAAAGCGGATTTATGTTATTGAGCGTTCAATGCACCTGATAGGCAAACAGGAAGAAGAAGACCAGATGAAAAAGGCAGCAGACGAATTGTATGAAGACTACCTCACGGACAAAGAACTGACTACATTTACGAACCTTGACTTTGAAAACTTCTATGAAACAATGCTGAAACCGGGATAAATATGCACAACGAAAATGCACCCTTTTGGGCCATAGCACTTGTATTTCTGGGTTTGCTAGGATTGTCAACAATTTGGATTGATTTAGGAAAATTCTGGAAAGGGTATGTATTAGATATGGCTGGACCAGCTTAGAATTATATATTATTTAGGGGACTCTACACAGCAAAAGGTGTTTGCATATGATATTTATCTTGCGATTGTCATGCCATTTGAATTGGTGATAATTCATGGTATTGAAATACTGGCAGATTCATTTGTTTATTCATTGATTTTGGTCAATATACTTTGGCAAAGAAATATTTCAAACTAAAACTTAAGGAGGAATAATTATGAATTTCAAAAAAGTCTTCATCAGCTTTGGTATTGGGTTCGCGATTACTCTTATTGTGAGTAGCTTAGTGACATATCTTTATAGTTTAGGCTTCCATGAAACGGCAAATGTCGACTGGGAAACATCATTCCAGTTAGCCATAATATTTGGGATAGTATTTCCAGCTATGGAAGCAAGAAAAGAAAAAGATAAAGAAAAATAGAAAAGAAGCAAGAAAAACGAAACGCCAACAATGTGTATGGCCATAAGGGTTTTAGAGGGTATTCATGAAGGCTTCCCTGTTTTAGTACAAATCAGAAGCAGACATTTTTCATTTTAACGAGTTTTTAGTTTTGTTGAACATTCCCCTTATTTGTATTATGTGGTTATTCTGGTCTTCATTCTCCGTCCACTGTTCTTCTTATTTTTTTCGCTTTCATATATAGTTGTAAGCCCCTGATATTTTCCCTCACGCAAAGACCGCAAATGGTCCCAATATCTCCCCGAAACTCAGCGTTCTCCGCGTCTCCGCGGTTTTCTCCCTCACGCAAAGCTGCAAAGGAAGCGCAAAGCACGGTAAGAAACCAGAATCTCCGCGCAACTCCGCGTTCTCCGCGACTCAGCGGTTCCCTCCACTTACTTTCCCATTTTCTTACTTTCCTACTTTCTTAATTCCTTATATAGTTAATAAGCCGCGGATGCACGGATGCTTTTGTATCATTGGATTTCACGGATGGATTAAGGTTAAGATTTTTAACCGCAGAGCCGCCAGGATCGCAGAGAAAACAATATCTCCGTGCTCTCTGCGACTCAGCGGTTCCCGTGCTGCCTGCTCTGTGAATAAGTTTTTGGGTTTTGGTGAAGTTTCGGGGTGGGGGAGAATTTTATTGAGAAAAAAGGAACTCAAAAGGGAGTTTTAGCCCTTAGGCTATCAAGGAATTATATGAATTAATTTTTGTGGTATATATTTTTTTATACCAACCAGAATAAACGAATTACTGCCTGGAAAATATGTTAAAGCTTGAAAAAGTAGTATATATTTGCTTATATAAACGAGTTATGCGGCAGCTTAAAAGACCACACAATCGACAATGAAACTAATAACGACAGCAACAGAATTAGAAAAAGAGTTTAGACGACTGACTAAACAATATGAACATTTTTATTGGGCGACAGCTTGGGCAAGTTCAGGGTCTAAACTTTTCAATGACCTATTGACCAATAAGGACAAAATTCAAAAAATTGTTGTTGGCATTCATTTCTACCAGACACACCCTGACTTTATTGAAGCATTTTTAAACCATAAAAAAGTTCGATTCATACAACAACCAGAAGGAACGTTCCACCCTAAACTTTATCTTTTTACAGACAAAACAAACAAATGGGAGTTGATAATTGGAAGTGCAAACTTTACAACAGAAGCATTTTCAAGAAATACAGAAGCAAGCCTTTTAATAACGCATAAGGACAGCAACTCGACAGACACATACAACAACGCAATAAAACTTGTTGACCAGACTTTCTCGGACGGAAAATCATTCAACAAAACTGACCTAGGTAAATACCGGACAACTTGGAAAAACCACAGACAAAAAATTAAGAGTCTTTCAGGTCAATACGGAAGTAAAAAAAGAAAGCCAAAACCAATTCACGAAGTTCCTATGATGAACAGAAGTTGGGACGAGTTCATAAATGAAGTAAAAAATGAAACTTCTCACGGGCTTGACAGAAGATTGAGAGTAATAGAAATTGCTAAAAACCTATTCGACAAAGTTGACCACTTCAATGAATTGACCGAAGATGAAAGAAAATTTGTAGCAGGAATGCCAAACAAGCTTGATATTGACGGTTCAGAAGATTGGGGCTATTTCGGCAGTATGAAAGGAGCGGGAATTTTCAAAAAGAAAATTAGGGAGAATGATAAAAACATTTCAAAAGCTCTTGACCAAATTCCACTTTCAGGACAGATTACAAAAAAGCATTACGAGAACTATATAAAATACTTCACACAGAC
>CAYXIT010000094.1:11680-13302 GCA_964465275.1 uncultured Bacteroidales bacterium
TAGCTACTGCTACCAGACTTCTATGTATGAAACGACCCGACACATTTGTTTGCTTTGACAGTAAAAATCGTTCTGCACTTTGCAAAGACTTTGGAATTATTCAATCAGAAATGGATTATGATAGATATTGGGATGACATTGTAGAAAGAATTTATGATAGTGATTGGTGGCAAAATCCAAACCCAAAAAACAAAAAAGAAGAAAAAGTAAATGAAGCGAGAGCCGCATTTTTAGACAGTTTATATTACGAAGAATGACGACTGAAAACACGACAGAAAAAGAAAGCCGACCGCATAACATCACCTATACGCAAGCAGGGGGTTCGTGCTTCGTAGGACAGGTAATTGATAAATTTAAAGCTCAGTTCTTCGTAGGAAGTTCAGTAGTAAAAATCCCTGCCTGCGCATAGCTGAATCCCGTTATCGGTAATATCTTATTAAGAAACATGGTAATTCTCAACCAAATATTAATTATTTTACTTTGTAAAAACCGAAAATGATGAAAAAAACAATTCTTATTCTAATGCTCCTTGCTGCAGCAAGTCTAGGATTTGCCCAGGAAACTAATCGACACCAGTTCTCAAGTTCACCAGAAAGCTCACGATTTCAGATTGTACAATCTGAATTAGGTGTTCGACTTACATTTAATATTGATAAATATACTGGAATGGTTTTTCTATTAGTAGAAGGTAGAGATGGATTAACCTGGCAATTAATTGAAGCAGAAGAGCAAACCTCTGATGAAACTATTTCTAATCAAGTGAATTATCAACTTTTTACTTCAGGTTTAGGGGTGAGAATGACATTTCTATTAAATGTAAATACCGGTATAACATGGCAACTGGCTGAAGACATGAAATCTGGAGAATACTTCTGGGATGCTATGGAATGAATAATCTAGAAATGCGAGAATAGATAAAAAATACTATCGATAATATATAGGAATATGAGCGGTCTGCAAGACCCAGCGAGTATTCCCGGTTGAATTACATCCATAAAATAGACTATGTACTTTGCGCCTGTTTTGTTATTTTATAAGGAATTAAAGATTTGAAAAACAAGGAGATATAGGTTTTGAAAAAACTCCTTGAGAAATGAAAGGATTATCAAATATACTAAAACCTAAAAGAAAAGAAATTACCGGAAATATCCAGATGTTAGGTTTCAAAATGAAAAATCAACTTCACAGAGAAATTAAAAGATAGCGAAAAAAAACTATTCCGCCCAGCGGGATTTATTTCAACATGGTATAGCCAACAACAGCGGTGGCCAAAGGCAATATTACCTGATGCAGCAGTTTAAAACCCGCGCCTGTAAAGAGTGTCCTGTGAAAGCGCTATGCACCAAAAACCCAAGAGGCCGCCTGATTGAACGTACCGAGTACACACCCTATATTCAAGAGAACCGTCGTATCATTGAAAAGAACAAGGATCTGTACCGCCGACGACAGTACATTGTAGTACACCCCTATGGCGTAATGAAACGACAATGGGGTTTTTCTACATATTAAGCAAAAAAGGCATGGCCAGGGCCAGTGTCGAATTAGGTTTAATATTCATTGCTTATAACCTGAGAAGAATGATTAATACTCTTGGGAAAGATCTTTTTAGTAAGTATCTGAAA
>CAYXIT010000095.1:0-1486 GCA_964465275.1 uncultured Bacteroidales bacterium
AATTTAGTCTTATTACAAATAACAAGACATTTTTCATTTTGTTTAATGATCAGAATTTATCTTTTAGAAAACTAATCTGTAACAATCAGATAGGGTGATATTCTTTTATACAGGGAATCATTAATGAGTTCTGATCTGAGAATATCTTCTGTAGATGTGTATGGTCCGTGCCGTTCACGCATTCTGATGATGGAATTTACATGATTACGTTCAAGATAAGGATGTCTGATCAATGTTATAAAATCAGCTGTATTGATATTGATTTTTCGTAGTTCAATTGTATCAGAAAGAAATATGTGTGGTTTGATTTGTTCATACCGGGCTGAATCCATTCCATATACCTCCATCAGTTGTATCGTTGAGTAATATCCTCCCAACAAATCGCGATATGATATAATCCTGCGACTGAAAACTTCACCTATACCTCGTATTTGCTGCCATTCCAGGCTGTCAGCCTTATTGATATCAAGCATTACATCTGCCCATGCAGGTCTGGAAGGACTCCGCCTGATCGTATCTCGTAAATTTTTTTCTGCATTTCTTTTTTCTAATCGTATTTTGTTAAGTTCCTCCCTTGTTGGTAAACCAATGTATCTTTCGAGTTGGGTGTAAAGTTCTTCATCAATGCTATAAATTCTTTGCAAATCTTCACGCGACCTGAAGGAGCCGCCGGCATTTCTGTAATTTACTATATTCGATGCAATCCTTTCAGGTAATCCCATTTCAATAAAATCTTCCCTACTGGCTAAATTAGGATCAAACGTGTATAGATTCAGAATTAATTCAGGTGCAGTGGTTTTCTCAGTTTCGTTTGCTTTTTCAATTCGGGCCTTTGCAAGCCTGTAATCTTCGAGCATTTCATAGTATTTTTCAACTTTCATGTCAAACTCACTAAGATCATATGTTTTTACCGGGATAAAATGCGAATACATAAATGGTGTAATAATAATTATTACGATCAATCCTGTAAGAACCACAATTCCGTTTCGCTCTCTTTTTGTGAAATAGAAGTAATCTTTCCAACTCATTTATTTCTGTTAATTGAATTATAAATTGGATTTGCAACCTTTAAGTTAGCATAAAAAAATGTAAATTTCAATTTATAAATTGTATAAATCATTAATCGCATGGTTTTTGCCATCCCAAAAATATTAAGCAACTTTACAAATAAATCAATTATTAAATCATGAAAAAAATAAGAACAGATATAAATCTGACTTGTCGTTACAGGTTTTTATTGGCATTTATTGTATTATGGCTATTATATTTTCCAACAGTTTTGGCTAACCTGAGTATATCGAAAGTTGAAAACTTCCCGGATGATAACCCCTACAAAACTTTTGAAAATAAAAAAGAGATGTTTTCACATCAAAAAAACTATATACCTGGTCAGCCATTGAATACTTCAGTAAAGACTATTTTTATTGCAATGAATATATGGCAGAATGATGATGGATCGGGTAATTTCCCGGAATCAGATTTAGTG
>CAYXIT010000095.1:1496-3358 GCA_964465275.1 uncultured Bacteroidales bacterium
TGAAAGAAAAATTCAAACAGATTCCGGAGGGATGTATGAGAAAAAGAATATTATACGCGGAGGCCGACTACGGGGCCATGGTGCGGAAAAACGGTTATTTTGTGGATAAAACGCACTATATTGAAAAACTGGAACAGGTGATTTTCTGGTTGAATAATATCTTCAGAAGTTCTCCGCCACCATCTGATCCTATCGCCGGTATTGAATATCTTAAAGACAGTCATATTCGTTTTGAATTAAAAGATGTGGCGTTTTACCGCAATACCGGACTGAATAATGCGGGATGCAATGATGGTATCCGATTGAATCAGGCAGTATTTGATATCTCACCTGAAAAAAGAAAATATCTGAATATTCATCTTACAACGGGAAGTTGCCGGGGAGCCTCAGGTTATGCGATCTATCCATCTCGCAGTAATTTTGATGCTGATGCTTATGTGGTAAGTTTTCTGCGGGATTATTATAATGAACCTGAGAATTATCCCTGGTGGGCTCTAATGTTACATATTGCCCATGAAATAGGACATGTGATGGAATTACGACATCCTTATAACTCTGAATTTTGCCAGACATCCCACCCTGATTTTCTTTCTGATCTTTTTGGATTTGAAAAACAGGATTGGTGCAAAAATCCCCGACCAGGCTGCGATATTTGTTATCACGACGGATCATGGGAGTGCGACAGAGATGATCCTGAAACCACGTGTACCAATAACATTATGGGTGGCAACAGAAGTTCAGGCAGCATAACTCCCCTTCAAATGGGAAGAATGAACCGGGCACTTGTGAATACCAGTATGAGAAAATATGCATGGGGTTATTCTGATATTCCATTTATTATTGATGGTGAACAAACCTGGGATGGGAATTACAAGTTTTATCAGGATATAGTAGTATCTAATGGTAGTAAACTATATATAACAGGAAGGCTTGAGATGGTCAGCCAATCTTCAATTATTATTGAATCAGGAGGTGAACTTATTGTAAATGGGGGGGTAATAACCAATGCGCTTTACGAAGTTTTGCCCTGGCAAGGAGTTACGCTACAACCAGAAATAAAAAAAGGGTTTCTTTTCTGGAGAAAGATTATTCCCGAAGCAAAATTAATCATCATAAATGAAGGTCTTGTTAATAATTTTGTTCCTTAAAATACTAATAGTGTTTTCATAAAATCTTTTCTCAATAATAATTGTTCCTTGTTTTTTTTATCAAACGTGTTGCCTTTGCTTATATTTTTATATTTTTGGGCTTTTGTAAAAAAAATGCTTATATAAACCAAAAGCACCAAACGTATGTCACTTAAGGAAGGCATTAACCGCGACGGCTTTACCAGTAAGTTTGGTATAGTAGCTGCAGCAGCTGGTTCAGCCATTGGGCTGGGCAATATTTGGAGGTTCCCTTATGTAGTAGGAGAAAACGGCGGAGGAGCTTTCCTGCTTGTATACCTGGCCTTTGTTTTATTGCTGGGAATACCGGTAATGCTTTCAGAATTTGTTATCGGGCGAAAAGCCAAACGAAATACTTTCGGAGCCTTTAAGAAGATAGCTCCCGGTACTTTATGGCCGGTTATCGGTGTAATGGGTATAGTGGCTGCATTTGTTATTCTTGCTTTTTACAGCACCATTGCCGGTTGGACACTCCATTATATTTACATATCAATTATCAATGGCTTTCAGGGAAAAGATACCGAAGCTTTAACCCAGATGTTTGAAGTTTTTCAAACATCTTCTTTTCTCCCGGTACTATGGCAGCTGATTTTTATCATTCTTACAGCAGTAATTATCCTTTCAGGGGTGAAGAAAGGAATTGAAAAATACTCCAAAGTTCTTATGCCTTTTCTGCTGTTACTTTTAATTGCTTTA
>CAYXIT010000095.1:3368-7411 GCA_964465275.1 uncultured Bacteroidales bacterium
GTAGCAGTTTTGTAGAAACTAAATCGACCTCTTTACTTTTAATTGCTTTATCAATTCGCTCTCTTACTCTTCCGGGTTCTTTAGAAGGACTTGTATTTCTTTTTAAACCTGATTTTGGAAAACTGACATCTACTGTTATTCTTGGTGCCCTGGGGCAAGCCTTCTTCTCATTGAGTATTGGTATGGGAGCACTTATAACCTACTCTTCCTATTTTCCGTCAAGGACAAACCTGTCAGGCACTGCGTTTGAAGTCTCCATTGCAGATGTAGTTATTGCAATACTTGCCGGTATTGCGATTTTCCCTGCTATGTTTTCACTGGGTATGCAACCCGAAGAAGGTGGGGCCGGTCTTATTTTTATGGTATTGCCAAATGTTTTCATGCAAATACCTGGCGGTTATATTGTAAGTATAGCATTCTTTATCCTTTTGGCCATAGCAGCACTTACCTCATCCATTTCAATTATGGAAGTTGTAGTTGCTTTCCTGGTAGAAGAATTTAATATTCTGCGCCGCAACGCAACCATAATAACAGCTATTGCCGCTTCATTTGTAGGGTTCTTTTGCACACTTTCCTGGGGTACTTTTGAAAATATTACAATTGGTGGGCGAAATATTTTTGATGCTCTTGATTTTACAGCATCTAATGTATTATTACCCCTGGGAGGATTTCTGATTGTGATTTTTGTGGGTTGGTATATGAGTTCATCTGATGTGAAAAGTGAACTCTCTAACCAGGGAGAACTTAAGTTAAAAATTTTCAATGTTTTCAGGTTTCTTATACGTTTTGTTGCACCGGTAGCCATAGCTATTATTTTTTTGAATGCAATTGGTATTTTAAGATAAACTTATTAAATGCCACTGGGGTAACAATGATTTTATGTAAAGTGAATTAATAGAAAATAATCACAAACAATAATTACTGATAATGGAGAAAGTACACGATTTTTTAATTATTCTGGATGGTTATCTGGGAGGTGGTCCATGGTTTGTTTACCTTTTGCTTTTTACCGGTTTGTTTTTTACGCTTTACCTTGGGTTTCCTCAAATCAGGTATTTCAGACATTCTCTCAGGGTTGTAAGTGGTAGATATGATCGTCTGGGCGATATTGGAGATACTTCTCATTTTCAGGCATTAACCACAGCATTATCAGGAACAGTGGGTACAGGCAATATTGCCGGAGTTGCCCTGGCAATTCACCTTGGAGGTCCTGCTGCTCTCTTCTGGATGCTTATAACAGGTATGTTAGGTATGACTACAAAATTTGTTGAAGTTACCATTTCTCATAAATACAGGGAAAAAGACAGTGAGGGCAGAATTGCCGGAGGTCCGATGTATTATATGAAAAAGCGACTTAACATTACTTTACCTAACAAAAAAGTTATAAATACAGGAAAATGGCTGGGCGCATTTTTTGCTGTTGCCACAATTCTTTCTTCTTTGGGCACGGGTAATATGCCCCAGATAAACAGTATTGCCGGTGCAATGTATACTACTTTCGGTATTCCACATATTATTGTCGGTGGGGTGCTTGCTGTTTTGCTGGCTTTTGTTATTCTTGGAGGTATAAAAAGAATTGCCCAGGTAACTTCAAGGCTTGTGCCAACAATGGCTTTGATTTATATACTGGGAGCATTAGCAGTACTTATTTATAATTATGACAATATAATTCCTTCCATTGCTTCGATCTTTTCTGATGTATTTACCGGAACAGCTGCTACTGGTGGTTTTTTGGGTGCATCTATCATTTATGCTTTTAATCGTGGAGTAAATCGTGGTCTGTTCTCCAATGAAGCAGGTCAGGGTTCAGCCCCTATTGCTCACTCTGCTGCCCGCGCCCATGAACCGGTTTCTGAAGGTGTTGTTGCTCTTTTGGAACCATTTATTGATACTATCTTGATCTGTACGCTTACAGGTCTTGTACTGTTGTCATCAGGTGTGTGGAAAGATAAAGTGTATAATGATTTTCAGCGAGCTGATCAGATAATTCTTGCGGATTATTACGATTCAGAAGACCCTGATGATGTGAAAAAACTATTTAAATTTTATGACGGAACACTTGATCTGCCACAATTCTCAGGAAAACTGGATGTAGTAAATGGACAGATTACCCAAAAAATAAATAATGAGATCACTATTTTACATGCACGATCTGTAGCTGAAGATGTTCTTGTTAATTTTGAGGGAGAACCCTATTCTGGTGAAATAATTATTGAAGAAGGCCGGGTTCATGAATCAAGCCCATCAGTAAGTTTTTCCGGACAATCCCTTATCCATAGTGCACCAATGACTGCGGAAGCCTACACAAGGAGTTTTTTAGGTAATTTCGGACAATATATTGTAGCCATTGGACTTCTGCTTTTTGCATTTTCTACTGCTATTTCCTGGTCTTATTATGGCGATCGTTCTGTTACCTATCTGTTCGGAGCAAAATATGTTTTGCACTACAGAATTCTTTATGTTCTGGCATTCTTCCTGGCTGCTTTTACTGATACAACAATAGTATGGGCAGTGTCATATATTACTATTGCCTTTATGGCAGTGCCTAACCTGATAGGTATTCTTATACTGCATAAAGAAATTAAAGAAACAATCAGGGAATACTGGAGGGATTTCAGAAGTGAACATCCTGATGAAAAATCCTGGTAATTGATTTGTTTTAAACGCCATAATCAGGATATTTTAGCTGATGAATTTTTTGATTGAAGGTCATAAACTGTTTGCTGAACAATTTGTTTAGTAATAAGAATTTTATTACAATCTTTTCTTGAATTAACAATAAAAATTTCGCTGTGTTGTTTATGGTAATCATAGTGTTGCGATACTTCTTTTAAATGAAAACTAATTTTTTAGCATATAGCTTGTTTGTCATTGTTGGTTTGATAATAAATGTCCATTTATTTTCACAGGACCGGGAAGGAGAAACCCGCGTTGAACTGATCAGAGCTGATTTAATGCGTTTTGACAAAAGCATAGCACCCGATGCACGCCGCCTTATCGGGGATGTCAGGTTGAAGCATGACGATGCAATTATGTATTGCGACAGTGCCTGGCAGTTTACTGTTGACAACAAGTTTAATGCATATTCTAATGTTTTTATTCAGGTAAGCGATAGTGTTGAAATTTTCAGTGATAAGCTCTATTACAATGGTAATACCCGTATTGCAGAGCTTCACGGCAATGTGAAAATGGTTGATAACCAGATGACGCTCACTACTCAACATTTATATTACAACCTGGAAACCAATACCGCCAATTATATTGATGGTGGCAAAATTGTAGATGTAGAAAATACACTTACAAGTATATGGGGTTTTTATTTTGCTGATGAAAAGAATTTTTTCTTCCGGGGAGACGTCGAACTGATGAATCCTGATTATGTGATGAACTCCGATACCCTCAGGTATAATACATTATCTGAGACAGCTTATTTTTTTGGACCAACAAACATTGTGAGTGACGAAAATACAATCTTTTGCCGAAACGGATGGTATGATACCAAAAATGATATAGCTCGTTTCAGTAAAGATGCCTGGTTTACAAACGGTGAACAGTATCTTTCAGGGGATAGCCTGTTTTACGACAGAAATAAGGGATATGGCAATGCAATAAGAAATGTGCTTCTGAAGGACTCTGTTCAGCAAACCCTTGTTACCGGTCAATATGCCGAGCATTTTGAACATGAATATTTTTCAGAGGTTACACGCGATGCTGTGCTTACAGTAATTGCACAGAATGATTCTTTGTTTCTCCATGCCGATACTCTTCGCTCAATCCATGACGAAGAGAATGATAAACGAATGCTCTTTGCATATCATAAGGCAAAGTTTTTTAGGAAAGATCTTCAGGGCATTAGTGATTCAATCGTTTATAATTTTTCCGACTCAACAATTTATCTCTATCATAACCCGGTTATCTGGAATGAAAATCATCAGTTGTCTGCCAACAGGATAGAACTGAAAACCGCTGAGAATAATCGTGTTGAGTCAATACATTTGTTTGATGCTGCTTTTATTGTTTCAATGGAAGATACAAGTGCTTTC
>CAYXIT010000095.1:7421-12885 GCA_964465275.1 uncultured Bacteroidales bacterium
CAAATTAAAGGAAAAAAACTAATTGGATATTTCAGGGAGAATGAATTACGCAGAATTGATGTATTTGGTAACGGTGAAGCATTATATTACGTAAGGGATGAAGATGAGAATCTGGTGGGAATCAATAAATCTTTATCATCGGATATGCGTATTTATTTCGAAGACAATATGGTTAGTCGTATTGTGCTTCTTACAAATGCAGATGCAAATATGTTTCCCCCTTCCGAAATACCAATGGAGCAAAGATTTCTTCAACATTTTAAATGGATTACTGACAGGCGGCCACAAAAAAAAGAAGACATATTTATATGGTAGAATTTAAAAGATTTACCCTTGATAATGGATTAAAACTAATTGTTCATCAGGATAATACTACACCATTGATTGCAGTAAATGTTCTTTATGATGTAGGAGCCAGGGATGAAGATCCTGATCGTACAGGTTTCGCACATTTATTTGAACATCTGATGTTTGAAGGTTCAGTAAATGTTTCTGAATATGATAACGAACTCCAACTGGCAGGTGGCGAAAATAATGCGTTTACAACCAACGATATCACAAATTATTATCTTACAATTCCTAAACAGAATATAGAAACTGCACTTTGGCTGGAATCAGACAGAATGCTTGAGCTTGCATTTTCTCAGGAAAAACTTGATATTCAGAAAAATGTGGTTTCTGAAGAGTACCGGCAGTCATATCTCAATCAGCCCTATGGAGACGTTTGGGCATTACTTCGCTCATTGGTATATAAAGTACATCCCTATCAGTGGTCAACCATTGGCAAAAGTATTGACCATGTGAAGAATGCAACTCTCAGTCAGGTCAAAGATTTTTTTTTCAAATATTACAGACCCAATAATGCAATCCTGGTTTTGGCAGGTGACATTGATCCAGGAAGAGCTTTTGAACTGGTAAATAAATGGTTTGGAGATATCCCACCAGGACCTGAAATTAAAAGGAAGCTTCCCGAAGAACCTGACCAGAAAGAGTACCGGCGACACGTGGTTGAACGTGATGTGCCTTTCAATGAAATTTATATAGCTTTCCCGACAGGAAAGCGACTTGAACAGGATTTTTATATTTCTGACCTTATAACTGATATTCTGGCCGGAGGTTCTTCAGCCAGGTTAATGGAAAACCTGGTAAAGAAAAGAAAGCTGTTCAGTGAAACCAATGCCTGGATTTCAGGTAGTATTGATAAGGGTTTTCTGGCAATTATGGGAAAACTGCACAACAATCAGAGTATGAAACTGGCCGAAGAACTTATTTGGGAAGAAATAAATGATTTGAAAAATAATCTAGTTCCTGAAAAGGAACTTCAAAAAGTAAAAAATAAACTGGAAGCAACAAATACCTTTGGTAAAGCAGGAATTTTGTCAAAAGCTATGAATCTTGCCTATTATGAATTGTTAGGGGACGCAGATATCCTTAATCATCAAAACGAAAAGTATTTTTCTGTTCAACCTTCACATTTACTAAATGCTGCAAATGAAATATTTACTTTATCAAAATCATCAGTTCTTGAATATCATTCCGCCAATAAGAAATAGTTTTTATGTACCAAAAACCTGATAGAATAAAGGCACCTGAATTGAAGACTATTGAAAGTGTCAATTATATTGTTCCTGAAAAAGCTACCTTAATAAATGGAATACCCGTATTTATGCAAAAAGGAGGGAGCCAGGATATTGTTAAGTTTGAGATTGTATTTAAATCGGGCAGCTATCAGCAAAAAAAGACTTTACAGGCTTTTGCTGCAGCCAATCTCTTAAGGAGTGGTACTTCAAACAAAAAATCAGAAGAAATTAACCAGCTTTGGGATTTCTATGGAGCTACACTGCAGGTTGATGCACAAAAAGATATCATTTCGGTGGGTTTTGTATCGCTGGCAAAGCATCTTGAACCATTATTGAATATATTTTTCGAGATACTCACAATGCCGGTATTTCCCGATGATGAACTGGAAATATTCCTGAAAAACAGGAAGCAGAAGTTCCTGGTAAATAAGAGGAAGGTTCAATACCTGGCACGGGTGCATTTTGCTGAGCTGATATTCGGCCCCGATCATCCCTACGGCAAAGCACTGCAGGAGAATGATTTTGATAATCTTGAAAGGGTCGACCTGGTTGCTTACCATGAAGAATATTTGCATTCAGGTAATGCAGTATGTTTTATTGCTGGCAATTATCCTGAAAAAATTATCGAACAGGTAAATAAAATTGCAGAAAAATTTACGTGGAAAAAGGTGCCTCCGAAAGTTATAAAAACACTTTCTATTCAATCAACAAAAACTTCCGTAAATGAAATTGAAAAAGACGAAGCTTTGCAGTCTGCTATCCGTATAGGAAAGCCAATAATAAACCGCAATCATCCTGATTTTCATCTCCTTTCCATAACCAATACATTGCTCGGTGGGTATTTTGGATCAAGGCTTATGAGAAATATAAGGCAGGATAAGGGATTTACATATGGAATAAACTCTGCTATTGTTAATCTGCTCAGGGGAGCTTATTTTTTTATTGGTTCACAAGTAGGAAAACATGTTAAAGAACAAGCTGTTGAAGAAGTTTATAAGGAACTGAAAATTTTAAGAAAGCAGCCTGCTGCTGATTCAGAAATACTGATGCTGAAGAATTATCTGACCGGAAGTTTCCTGCGTTCTTTTGACGGACCTTTCATGCAAAATGAACGGCTGAAAGAGATACTTCTTTTTAACCAGGATTATTCATGGTTTGATAGTTACCTTGAGATATTGAAAAAATTCAATGCAGAAGATATTTGCCGGACTGCCGGGAAATATCTCAGGGAAGATAGCATGATTGAATTGACTGTTGGATAAAATAAACAGCTGTTTTTTGGGTTGTTACATCATACGGTAATTTTTAAAACTTCCTTTACACAAAACAATATGCATCATATTTCAAAGTACCGGCATTTTCTGATGTGGGTTTTGGCAATTCTTTGTGCCGGTAATAGTCTCTTTGCACAGGATGATTCAATACTTACACTGGATTCGGTAAGTGTAACTGAAGACAATCAAGTGATCATTGGCTGGACACTGGAAACTGATGTTGAGGATGGTTATATTATGATTCACCGCAAACTTGATGATGATTCATATGCAGCAATAAACCAGGTTGCGCTTAATCAAACCAATTATGTTGATAATGGTGTAAACCCTCAGAATAAGGCATTTTCTTATTACGTGGTTGCCTGGGATACCAATGATGAAAGAATAGCCATAAGTGAAGAAGCACATCAGACAATATTTCTTCAGGAACCGGATTACGATATTTGCAGCAGAACCTTATCTGTATCGTGGGATAATTATAAGGTAACTACCTCAGCCGGAACACCTCAGCCTTTGCCTGTGCCTTTTGAAAATACTGAAGTATTCATTTCTTTTAATGATCAGAACTTTCAAACTGCATATATTTCTGAATTAACTGACGATCAATATAATTTTATTGCAGAACAGGAAGGTAAGTACTGTTTTAGATTGCGCTCATATACATCCCGGTCCGACCTTACTTCTACATCCAATACCATGTGTGCTGATGTGAAATTTGCTCCTGCTCCGCTTTTTGCTGATTTCAGGCGCTTAACATTTTTACCCGACCAGGAGAGCGTTCTTCTTGAATTTCTTGTTGAAGAGCCTGTGGACGGTGCAGGTTATATTATTCAACGACTTAATCCTGATGAAAACACTTTTTTCAGTCTGGATACTTTGTTCTCTCCGGAAATACTTATTGGTTTTATTGATGAGGAACACATGGCAGATAATCGTTCAGAAACTTATAGAGTTGTTTTTATGGATTCCTGCCAGGTGTCTTCCTTTGAAACTCATGACATTTCTACAATATATGCAAGGGTGAATACCATTTCTGATTCAGAAAATCTTGTTGAATGGAATTTGTATGATGGATGGGAGCATGGCGTTTTTGAATATCTTATTACCCGAAAGCTTCAGGGAATGAACGGCTTTGAGATTATTGGCAGGGTAGATCCATTCACTTCATCATACATCGATATTTTGTCGGGTCTTACTGAAATCGAACAAGCCGGAGAAATCAGCTACATTATCCGGGCAATGGAAAACCCAACAGATCTTGTTCCAGAGCCTGAATTCGTTTTGTCAAACATTGCCACATTGGATAGAGAAACCGACGTATTCATCCCCAATGCCTTTAAGCCTTCAAGTGACATTCCCGTAAACAAAATATTCAAGCCGGTATTCAGCTATTTTACCCCCGGTTCATATTCACTGAGTATTTTTAATCGTTGGGGTGAAGAAATATTTTCTACATCCGACTATCAATCCGGTTGGGATGGTTCATATAAAAGTGGACAGGCCCAGGCAGGTGTTTATTCATACATCATAAGGTATACCGATCATTCCGGAGCAGCTTTTGAGAAAATGGGTACGGTTCTGCTGGTAAGGTAAATCAGGTTAGTTATTTTTCAATTGTTTCCTTTGGAATAAAGCATGTTATAAGGCTTTTCATTTTAGCATTTTTTAGAGACAGTATGCTTAAATTTTCATACTTTTGCACCTTAAAATAAACCGCCTGAAATCCATGGAAAATTATTCACCCAAAATTATAGGAGAAGGACTCACGTATGACGATGTTCTTCTGGTGCCTTCTTACTCAGAAGTATTACCGCGTAATGTTAAGCTAGATACTCTTTTTACAAAAAACATATCTCTGAATATACCTGTGGTATCTGCAGCAATGGATACAGTTACCGAATCGCGAATGGCTATTGCTATTGCACAGGAAGGGGGTATCGGAGTATTGCACAAGAATATGAGCATCGAAGAACAGGCCATTAAGGTGAGAAAAGTAAAAAGATCTGAGAACGGGATGATCATTGATCCTATTACACTTCATGAAGATGCTGTTGTGGGTGATGCTCTGCAAATTATGAAGGAATTTGGCATTGGGGGAATTCCGGTTACAAGCGCTAGCAATAAACTTGTGGGTATCGTTACAAACCGCGATTTACGCTTTGAGAAGGAGACATCCAAGCCCGTAAGCGAGGTTATGACAAGTGACAATCTTATTACCACTTCTGAGTTTGTTGATTTCTCAGATGCCGAGATGATACTTCAGGAGCACAAAATTGAGAAACTTCCCGTTGTAGATAAAGATTATCACCTGGTAGGTTTGATTACCTACAAGGACATTTTAAAAATCAAAGAACGTCCCAATGCCTGCAAAGATGAAAGGGGACGTTTACGTGTAGCAGCTGCAGTGGGTGTTACTTCTGACACACTCGACCGGGTTACTGCACTAAAAAATGCCGGAGTAGATTGTGTTGTCGTTGATACTGCTCACGGTCACTCAAAAGGCGTGATTGATATGACCCGCAAAATTAAGAAACTGTTTCCCGATCTTGATGTTGTAGTGGGTAATATTGCAACTGCTGAAGCAGCTAAAGATCTTATTAAAGCTGGTGC
>CAYXIT010000096.1:0-4372 GCA_964465275.1 uncultured Bacteroidales bacterium
TACTGGCTTTTGGTTTTGATGCATTACGCATAATTGCCTGGGCTATAATAATCATTTCGGGAATAAATATTTTTATGCTTTTGTGGAATATACTGAAAAGGGGATTGGCTGAAATTGCCCTGATGCGTGTAATGGGTGCCGGTAAAATAAAAGTATTTTCACTTTTGATCCTGCAGGGTCTTTTACTGGCCTTTGCAGGATGGGTTTCCGGTATAATTCTGGCAAGAACCATATGGATGTTTTTACCCTCGTTTCATTTCATGACCGATTTGGCTTTTGCTCCGTTGCAGGCAAGGGAATTGCTTTTACTTGCCTATGCATTGCTTACAGGTTTAATGGCCTCATTCATTCCGGCCTGGATAGCATACAAAACTGATGTTCATCACACTTTAACCCGACCTGAAAATGCTTAAAATATTCAGCCTGATACTTGTAGTTTTCCTGGTAAGCCAGGATAATGATCTTGAAGATCATTACAATAATGAAGAATGGAACATTCTGCTCAATGATGTTCGTATGCGATATCGATATAGTGTTGAGTATAATACATTCCTTCAGGTTCCCCGCTTCGGAAATACCGTAAAACAGATGGACGGACAGGAAATTGTACTGCGTGGATTTTTCCTTCCTGCAGATGTTACCGGCGATGCTTTTGTTCTGTCGCATGTACCCATGCAAATGTGCTTCTTTTGTGCAGGAGCAGGTATTGAATCGGTGGTGGAAATACATAGTATGGTAAGTCATAATATACGTTTCCGACGGCTGAGCACCGACAATTTTATCGAAGTTAAAGGCCGGATAAAGCTAAATCAGGATGACTTGGATCATTTGATTTACATATTGGAAGATGCTGAGCTGGTAAGGGTAATCAGATAGGATTTATAGGTTGATAGGTTGATAGGTTGATGGGTTTAGGGTTTTTGAGTTTAAAAGTTTTTGGTTTATTTAGTTTGATGAAAAAACCCGCTGGGCGATAACAGATATAAAAATTTGATATATTTGCTGCGTTCTAAAAAAGCAGCTATGATCTCTCCACTTTTCAGTCGCAGGTGCCATCCTGGCCGGGAAAAAAGTTTCAATGACCATGGGCCGTGATCTGGTTGACCCGGAAAGCATGACTCTCGTAATAACGACTATTGTTTTGTTTTCCATTGCAATGTCATTGTTTTTTGCCAATATGCTTTCAGTACCCCAATCTACAAGTCAGTCCTCGGTATTCTCATTGTTAGCGGTAGCATTATATTTTGGCCGGCATGACTTCCGGCTTTTATTAACCGGCATATTACCTGTGTGGTTTATTCTTCCTGTAATTTCTTTTTTGCTGACGTTGGGGATATGTAAAATCTATTCATTATTGAAAGAACACTGGAAAGGGTTAAAACAATTTGAACCCGGACCCTATACTACCAAGATTCTTGTTCTTTTATCGGCTTGTTATGTTGCTTTTTCAATAGGTGCCAATAATGTGGCCAATGCTGCCGGGCCCATTGCCGGGATGATGGTAAACGAATTGGGTATTGACGCTTCTGATGAAAAAAGTTTTACTCTTATTGCCATCATGGCTACCTTGCTTATTGCACCTTGTTTCGCTATTGGAAGCTCTCTTATGGGTTTCCGGATTGTAAATGCTACCGGAAAAGGTATTGTGCAATTTGGAGAAAAAGGAGCCATTGTTATTTCGCTGGTTACGGCCAGTTTGTTGCTTTTGGCATCGGTAACAAAAGGAATCCCTACATCTCTGGTGCAATTAAATACTTTTGCCATTATAGCTTTCAGCATTTCAAAAACCGGATGGAAAAGAACAGTATGGCATGGCACATTACATAAGTTCTGGCTGGTTTGGCTGGTTGCTCCTGCTTTTGCCTTTTTACTCTGTTATGCTTTGTTGAATATGGCAGGATATTATGGCCTTCTTTTTTATTATTGATCAATATTTTTAAGAATACTGCCGCCAATTCGATTTAATTAACTCAAATTTTTTTATTAAATTTGCAACATGGTTGCAAAAATTTGATTATCTGAAAGAGAAAAAACCTTTTGCAGAGATTTAATACAAAATCTTTAATTTAATGTACTTTTATGCCGGTAAACCAGGCAATTAATAGGAAGGAAACTGAAAAATGAAAACAATCAAAAAGCTTTTTGCATCACTATTTCTGCTATTCATATTTGCGGGATGTTCTCAGCAACAAACGTCAGATACCATTATTTCGGTAAGCATCGCGCCACTTCAATATTTTGTTGACCGACTCACCGATGAAACACTCGAAATAAATGTAATGGTACCCCAGGGAGCCAGTCATAGTACGTATTCTCCTACGGCCCGTCAGATACAGAAATTGTCAGACTCAGGTATTTATTTCCAGGTTCCATCTCTGGGTTATGAGGAATCATTCATTCGCAGGCTTGATGAACTCAATCCCGGCATAGAACATATAAATCTCGGAAATTATATTGAACTCATCAGAGGTGAACGCATTAAACATGGTGATCATTATCATGAAGGTGGAATTGATCCGCATTTATGGATGTCGCCAAAAGTTATGATCAGCTTGCTTCCTGTGATACGCGATGCAATAATTGAAGAATTTCCGCAACTTGAAGAAACAGTAAATGCCAATTATATTAATGTTCTTGCTGATGTTGAAGCTACTCATCATGCTCTTCAGGAACTTTCTGAAACTCTTAGCACCCGTAGATTCCTGATCTTTCATCCTGCATTGACTTACCTTGCGCGTGATTACAATATGGATCAGGTATCTATTGAGCATGAAGGCAAAGAACCATCTCCTGCGCAGCTAAGTCAGTTGATCAGACAGGCCCGTGCTGAGGAAATTCCTGTTATTTTTATTCAGGAAGAATACGACATTCGTAATGCCCGGCTTATAGCAGAAGAAACCGGTGCAAAAGTGGTGCAAATCAATCCCCTTGCATATGACTGGTTGCTTGAAATGGAAAAACTTCAGCAGGTTTTTAAATTATATTTACAATGAGTAAGCCCCTTGCAGTTCTGGAAAATGTAACAACCGGTTATTTCTCAGAAACCGTTTTAAAGGATGTTGATCTTGAGATTTATCCCCATGATTTTATTGGGATGATCGGTCCCAATGGAGGTGGAAAAACGACTTTGATAAAGGTACTGCTTGGCATCTTACCGGTATTTAAAGGAAATGTAAAATTTCCCGGGGGCAAACCTGTAATGGGATATCTTCCGCAGATCTCTCAAATAGATAAAAGTTTCCCTATTACAGTTCGCAACCTGGTAGGTTCAGGACTTAAGGCTGAAAAAAAGTGGTTTCCTCATCTTAGCCGTTTGCAGAAAGAACGGGTAGGCAAAATGATAAAAGAAGCAGGTCTGGAGAAAGTAGCTTCAAAACCCATCGGAGAATTATCAGGCGGACAAATACAGAAAGCTTTTTTATGTCGTGCTTTGATCAATAAACCTCAGTTACTCATCCTTGATGAGCCCAACACCTTTGTTGACAAAGGTTTTGAACAGGAGTTGTATCGTTGGCTCAAAGAACTGAACAAAAAAATGGCAATCATACTTATTTCGCATGATATAGGCACCATTTCCCCTATAGTAAAAACCATTGCCTGCGTAAACGGAACCCTTCATTATCACCCTTCCAACCAGCTTACTGAAGATATTTTGAAAGTGTATAATTGTCCTGTTGATATAATTGCTCACGGGCCGGTACCACACAGGGTGCTTAAAGAACATGATATATGAATGAAGTGATTTCAATTCTTGAATATGCTTTTTTTCGTAATGCACTTGCTGCAGCACTTCTTACAGGTCTTCTGGCATCAATGGTAGGTACTTATATTGTTTCCCGTAAAATTGTATTTATCAGTGGGGGCATAACCCACGCGTCTTTTGGGGGTATAGGAATGGCCTATTTTTTTGGTTTGAACCCCATGATAGGAGCTGCTGTATTTGCCATATTCTCAGCCACGGGTATTGAATGGATTTCGCAGAAAGGAAAAGTTCGCGAGGATAGCGCAATTGCAATACTCTGGTCACTGGGTATGGCGTTGGGGATTATTTTTGTATTCATGACTCCTGGTTATACCCCTAATCTTATGAGTTTCCTTTTCGGAAATATTCTGTCAGTGGGTAAGGCAGAGCTTTATCTTTTACTTTCATTTTAACAACCTCTGAATACTAATGTGGCGCGGTATTAATTAGCTTTGTGATACCCATAGACCATCAAATTCAACCAGCAGAGATTTGAGCGTAACAGCACTTCCTGTTGTATTATTTAAAGCAAAAGATAATTCACCAGAATTATTGACAAACCCATTTGCAACAACCGAACCTGAGCCATTCATCATTTTTTCAGTATCGGTTAATGTTGTGCCATCTTCA